>CAMZKI010000188.1 GCA_947311125.1 uncultured Chlorobiota bacterium | reverse complement strand
TTTCAATATCTTTAACAGGGTAAACAAAAGGCAGATAGTGAACATTGTTAATGCCCGATGCCTTAAAAACATCGTAATTAATTTTTATGGGTGTTAAGTATGCATAAACTTTTAAAAACTTAAATAGTTTCATATTTAATTTAAACAAAAATTCTGAGCCTTTAATATGGTTATAAGGTGTTTGTGTAAGCATTAAAACTTTTGCTTTGTATTTTTTTGCAATAAATAAGGTTTTTAATGCCAATAAATTCTGATAGGCTTTAAGCAATACTACGTCCGGACGATAGTTTTTAAAGATATTTTTAAATTCTTTGTTGGGGGCTTCAATTCTTAATTCAAAACCGGTTTTTAAATGATTTTTTTTTAAAGTTTTTAATATAAAACGGCTAAAAAATGATAATTTTAATACTTGAATTTCAATATCTTGATAATATTCTGATTTTCCTTGATACAACACAAGTACTTTTACGGTATGTCTCGCATCTTGCAAGGCTTTTGCCCGGTAATATAAATTAGTATGAAAGCGTGGTGCAATAATTAAGAATTTCATAAATTCAGAATAATGTTTTTTATTTCGCTGCCTTCGTTAATGTCTTTTAAATGAACAAGTTTATTGTTTTGTTTTCTAAAAAAACTTGCATTGTTTATTTTTTTTGCATTTGTTCTTCCTACAAGCAAAACGGCATTTTCTTTCATCGATTTTTTAATGTTTGCAACAGCTGTTTTTATTTTTTTTTCATTAAAATACCCCAAATTTAAGATATTCATTGCCCTTACAAAAGTAAATTTTTCCGAAATATCGGTTTTAAAAACATCGCAATTGATAAATTTGATTTCATTTTTTTTCATTTTTTTTAAAACTTCCGGATGCAAAAGCAGTAAATTATAATCAAATTTTTCGGGTACCTCGGTTTTTTGAATAAGTTTAAACAGCAGAACCGTAAGCGGGAAAAAAATATTTTTGTCGGCGGCGTAAAAACATCCCGCATAAGCAAAAATAAGGTTATTTTCATTGTCGTATGCTTTGGTTATAAATCCTTTTTTAATTTTTATTTCTGCAAATTTATCTGAGATATAAAATTCATGTTTTTTCTTTTTTTTAAGAAGGAATTTATTAAAATCGTTTGAACTGATGCCGTTTGATACCGCAATATCGTGAATAATGCAATTTTTATTTTCTTTCATTAATTCAAATGACGGAATATTTAAATCCGAAAAGCGGTTTTTTTCTGTTTTTTTAGATGTTTTATCATTTACCCAAATATCTCCGTAAAATTTATTAAGCACAAGTTCTGATTTTATTTCAGGGAAGTTTTCGGAAATTTTTAAAATAAAAAAATGCTTCAAAACGGGAATTTTTGAAATTTTTTCAAGTAATCGAATATTTTTTAAAGCAATTTTTATCATATCAGATGTTCGATAATGTTTTTCAGTTTCTTTCCGGCAATATTTATATCGTGATTTTTTTGTAAATATTTGAAACAGTTTTCACCTTTTTGTTTTAATTTCCCTTTATTTTTCAGCAGTTTCTTTATTTCCGAAACCATAAAATTAAAATTTCCGCTTGCAAAAATACCGCAATTGTATTCGGAAATAAAATTATCGGGGTTTACATTTAGCGAAGCAATTGGGGCTTTTCCTTGTGCCGCTTGCAAAAATGTGTTCGGAAATCCCTCAAAATCAGATGTGTTTACAAATAATTCGGCTTTGTTGAAATATTCCTGAATTTCGGCAAAAGGTACTTTTTCAATAAATTTTAAATTTGAGATTTCTTCGGCTTGTTTTTTTAGTTTTTCCCAACTCTTTTTTACGGAAACGGCGAAAGGACAAATCATTACAAATTTTTGTTCGGGAATTTGTTTTGCCAAATTAAGAAATAAAAACGGATTTTTCATTTCGGCAAAACGGCTTACCCAAAGAATGAAGTTTTTTTCGGAATTTTCGGGCAATTTAATTTCAAAAATATTTTTTAAAACTTCTGATTTTAATTTATGATTTTTATTCAGCAAAATTTGATGTTCTTTATTTTGAACAATTATTTTTGAAGCGTTATTAATTCCGAATTTATATAGTTTTCCGCTAAGTTTATTTTCCTTGATATATTCGGTGTTTACATCTATTAAACTTGAAGTTCTGTAAATAAATTTTTTCTTGAAAACTTTTGTGTATAAGGCAATTATACCTGTTAATGCGTTTGCATTTGTAGTTATAATAATATCCGGCTTAATCGCTGTTAACTGAAAAAATAATTTTACGGCTTTAAGGAATTTTAAAATCGGATTTTCTTTTTGTTTTAGTTTAATTGTTTTTCGTAAAACAATATTTTCGTAAGATTTTGCTGGTTTTTCTTTAAATTTTTCTGTTAAAAATACAATTTTGAAGTCGAAATGTTTTGAGAGATAATCTGCCCATAAAAACATTTGCAGTTCAGCACCGCCGTGTGCAACATTCAAGTTCGGAAAAAAAAACGAGTGCGATGCCGGCGAAAAAAAGCAAACCGTTATTTTTTTGTTTATTTTTTCTTCCATAAGAATAAGGTTCTGAACGGTTTATTGTTTGCTTTTAATTCTTCGGAAATATTTGTATCATTACGGATAACATTTATTTGGGTATCGGTTAAAGCAAAATCGTAAATTCTGATATTATTGATATATCCGTTGAATTGCGGATTTATTTGAAATTTAACAAAATCGGGTCTAACTTTAATATTCTTACAACTAAAAGGTTGCGAGTTAATTTTAAGACAAATTTTATCCGGTTTTATTATCAGAAATATTCTGTTTAAAATATTTTTTTCCGGATTAATCGAAATACTGTCTTTATCGGGAATAATTACGGTATTTTTTTGCGAATCGGCAAAAATTCGTAAAAAAGTACGTTTGCTGTTTCGCAGATAAAAAATATCTCCGTTTGTACTGTCATTAATTTTTAAATCAAACACAAAAGAATACGTATTTTCGGTATTTAAATTTGCTGAAGGTATATTTCTTTGAAAATTAAAGAGTTCAAATGGTTTAAGCATCGATTCGTTATAATAAAAAATTTCTTCTCCGTTTTTATCAATACCGTATCCCGCATATTTTTTAAAATACAGATTAGCATATTCAACAAGATTTTTGTCTAATCTTAATTCATTGTATTTGTGCCAAATTAACCATCCGGACGGGTATGTCTTCATATCTTCAAAGACCTCGGTAAACGGTCTGGCTTCATACCCTCCGATACTTAAAAATTTTGTTTCTTCGGGAATTCCGACAAGATAATTTTTAGGTCCCCAGTGCTTGAAAATAACATCGCCTTTATGAAAGTTTTTAACAACAATTTTATGTGCAACGGAAGGCTTTGCCGGAGAATATGAATTTATAACATACAAAGATTTATAATGATTTGAAAAAGTTAATACTGATGAAACAAGCAATAAAAAAATCATAAATAACTGCAACAGTTTTCCGTATAAAGCCCTTATAATAAGCAGATTACTTCCGATTATTAAAATAACGGCAAAGGGTGTTGCAAAAGATATATAGCGATATGAGGGAGGATATTCGATAACAAATGAAAATAAAATCCAAATAGTGAAAACGCTTATAAACAGTATCAGGTATTTTTTTGTAAAATGCTTATTTTTAATAACGAACATTACAAGAAACAGGGTGGTAAGAATAAAAATAAGGTTAGTTGAAGCATTGAAAGGGTATCCGAACAGTGCTTTTGTATAAATTTCGGAGTTGTTAACATCAAAAAGAGTAAACTGACTGAAATTGACTTTATAAGGAAATAATATTTGCAGCAATAATATTGCAGATGCAAATAAAAATGCCGTTATGTATTTTCTTTCTTCCGGAAAAAGAAAAATACTTGCAAGTAAAAAAATCAAAAAAATCGGAAATATTAAAGCAATATTCGTATGTATATAAAATCCGAAAATCAGCAAAATAAGAATAAGGGGCAAATAAATATAATTAAAATTGAAGTATTTTTCCGTAAATTTATTTTTTATTTTAATAAAATACCCGCAATTGCATTTTTCGTTTATGAACTTGAACGACCAATAAAATGACAATAAAAAAACCGGATACAGCAGTGCATACATCCTTGCCCACCGCCCCAAAAACAAAAATTCATAATATATCGCAAATGAAAAAACGCTTATTAATGCGGCATATTTGTCTCGCACAAAATATTTACCTGTAAAATAAAACAAAAGAATAAAAATAAATGCAAAAAATGCAGAGGGAAAACGTGCCGCCCAAATGTTTACTCCGAATATTTTATATGACTGTGCTACAATCCATTGATGTGGTTTTGCTCGGTTATACGGTTTGCCGACAAGTTCTTTTTTAACAAAATCCCATTGGTGAAATTCTCCGGTATGATAATAACCGGCAGCTCCTTGTGTAACTTGCACTTCATCGGAAAAAATATCAAAATTATCGAGTTTGTAAAATAATGTAAAAGCGGAAATTCCGAGAATAATTAATAAAATTACGGTTGTCGGAATATTTTTTCGGACAACGGTATTTGTAATTTTTCGGTCTGTATTTTTCTTTTCGCCTTCGCTGAATAAGTCGGTAATAAAGTTATTTAGTTTTGTTTTTTCAAAATACAATGAAACAATACCGACTAATATTACAGGAATTTGCAATATTGTTTTCAAATTTTCAAAACCTGTATTTCCGGTAATTTTTTCGTAAAAATCGGAAAAAATGTAAAATAAAATTAAAACAAGAAATAAATACTTTAGATTTTGATGCAGGAAAGAGCTTTCCGAAACCTTTTTTTTATTAATTTTTGCCGGTTTCGGTTGTGTTACGGCATTTTTCTTACTTGTTCGTTTCATTTTCGAACTTTATTTTACAGTAAATTTTTAAAACTATCTATAATTTGTTCTTTCCGGTGATTTTCGGCTATATAATTTGCTCCGTTTTTTCCGAGTTTTTTGCAAATTTCCGGATTTTTCAGCATCTCAAAATATGAAAAAAACTTTTCAGTTCCTTTTTCTGCACAAAAACCGCATTCAAATTTATTTAAAATATTGTCAGGATTTACATTATAACTTAAAATCGAACACTCTGCAAGCATAGCTTCTGCCATAGTGTTGGAAAAACCCTCATATTCGGAACTTAAAACATAAATTTTTGCTTTGCGGTAATGATTTTTTATTTCTTCCGGTTTAACATAGCCGATATATTGTAAATTCTTAATTTTTTTTGCTTCGGTTTGTATTTCTTTTCCGTATTCCGTTTTTTCAAGCACAACAGGTGCAATCATTACAAATTTTTCTTCAGGATATTTTTTAGCCAAGTCTAAAAAAAGTTCAGGTTTTTTTATTTCTGTTAGTCTGCCAACCCATAAAATTATATCTTTTTTATTATTAGCTGTTTGTGTCCGGTTTTCATATTCATAAATATTTTTAATTATTGCATCGGGCTTTCGTTTTCTGTTTTTTTCAAAAAGAGCGGCTTGCTGTTGTGTTTGTGCCGTCAGTATATCTGCTTTTTTATAAACAAATTGCATTGCCGACATCACCTGAAAACCGTTGTATGTTTGTTGACGCTTTTTTGTTGTTTCTGCATCTGCTGCTATCATATAAAAAACCTTTTTTCGGAGAATGTTCTTTACGTAAAATACGGCAAAAGCAACACCTATATCGGCCGAGCGAAAAATATAAGTGTCGGCGTTTATTTTTTTTAATGTTTTAAGAAATTTTTTTGTCCGAGTTAAAATATTCTCAGAGAAATTAAATGATTTATGAAGTTTTACATTGTTTTTAATTTCAAAATCTGCTTGTCCTAAATCGGCAACAAGAAAATGCACATCAAAATTTTCATCTTCCGCCAGGCCTGTGCTCAAAAGAAATGCTTGTTTTTGAGCACCTCCTACTTTATCTTCCGCTCCTGAAATTTCAGAATTAAAAAGATAGTAAGCACGCGGTATGACAAAGCAAACTTTTTTCATTTTTTATAATAACTTTTATACCACTTGATAAATTCGGCAACACCTTTTTTTATATTTGTACTTGGTTTATAATCAAAATCTTGTTTTAGTTTTTCAATATCAGCAAATGTTTTTTGAACGTCACCCGGCTGCATAGGCAGAAAATTCTTTTTTGCCGTTTTCCCGAGTGCTTTTTCTGCTGCTTCAATATAAGCCATTAACTGAACAGGATTTCCGTTGCCTATGTTGTAAATTTTATACGGAGCGGAAGAGTTTGCAGGATCGGGTTTTTCTCCCGACCAACCGGGATTTGCCTCTGCCGGTTTGTTAACAACCCTGAAAATGCCTTCAACTATATCGTCAACATAGGTAAAATCCCGCATCATATCACCGTTATTGAAAACATTTATCGGTTCGTTATTCAAAATTGCTTTTGTGAAAATGAACAATGCCATATCAGGTCTTCCCCAGGGTCCGTAAACGGTAAAAAATCTCAATCCGGTTGTCGGCAGATTGAACAAATGACTGTATGCGTGGGCTATGAGCTCGTCTGATTTTTTAGTTGCGGCATATAAACTTATAGGGTGGTCAACATTGCTTGAAACAGAAAACGGCATTTGCTTGTTCAGTCCGTAAACGCTTGAACTGCTTGCATATACAAGATGTTTTATTTTGTTTCGTTTAGATGCTTCGATAATATTCAAGAATCCGTTTATATTGCTGTGAAAATATACATAAGGATTTTCGATGCTGTATCGAACACCGGCTTGTGCGGCAAGATGGCATACGTAATCAAATTTTTCGGTTTCAAACAGTTTTAAAATTTCGTCTTTATCTTCAATTTGCAATTTTATGAAACGATAGTTGTTAAATTTTGTACTGTTAACAAGATGTCCGCAGGTTATTTTATCTCTGTCGATACCGGTTTGGTTTAAACGGGCATATTTTAAATTTTTATCGTAATAGTCATTAATACTGTCAAGTCCGACAACATCAAAACCTTCTTTTATAAATTTTTCCGCGGTATGAAATCCGATAAATCCGGCTGTTCCGGTTATTAATATCTTCATCTTATTTTTGGTTCGTAAATTATTTTCAGTTTTTACTTTTTATATCTTCAAAAATGTGTAAATATTCTTTTGCTATATTTTCCCATTTAAAGTTTTCGGCTTTTTTTCTTGAATTTTGTCCTAATTTGTTTATTATTTCTTTATTGCCGCAAATGTGTTTTAAAATTTTTGTCAAAGCAATATTGTCTCCGGGTTTAAAAACAAATCCGTTATTTTTGTCAACCAATTCTTCCGTTCCGCCTACATCGGTAACAACAACAGGCAAACCGCAAGCCATAGCTTCGAGCATGGCATTGCTCATTCCTTCGTTATATGAAGGCAGAACAAAAATATCTGCCTCTCCGTATTTTTGCGGCATCTTTTCTCCGGCAATATAACCGGAAAAAATAATATTTTCTTCGAGTTTATATTTACCGACTAATTTTGTATAGTTATCTTTTTCGTCTCCTTCTCCTATAAAATCAACTTTAATTTTTATACCTTCTTTTTTTAACTTTGAAACTGAGTTTATTAATATATCCTGTCCTTTACGTTTAATAAGGCGTGCGGGACAAATAATTTTAAGTGTATCGGTCGGTTGTTTTTTTGAGGGTTTAAATTTTGCGGTATCAATTCCGTTATAAATAATCTTAATCTTAAGTTTAGAATTAATTTTTTTAATCATATTTTTTTCGATTCGGCATTTTGCAATAATTAATTCCGCTTTTTTCCATATCAATTTTATTAAAGGGGAAATAATTTTATAAATAAAGGAATATCTTTTTTCAAAACCCGGAATATCCGGACCGCCCACCCTGACTGCATAAGGAACTTTTTTGAAGATACTCAGGAATAAAGCCGGCAAACCTGCAGGAACCGCTGACCAAACAAGAATTATATCGTATTTATTTTTTTTATAAAGTTTAAATCCTTTAAGAATTGCTTTTATTGCATATTTTATAAGTTCAAAATTTGAAGCGTGATGAATATTTTTTTTCCCGACAGGGAGTTTAAAAATTCTGATATTCTCGGAGAATTGTTCAAATTCCGTATTTTTATTTGCCGATGAAGTTATAAGGTCAATGTTTAAGTCCGTAATATCTTTAAAAATATTGAAAAGCTCGAAATTAACAGTGCCTGTTCCGCCGCCGAGCGGAGGAAATTCGTTATTAAACATCAAGATTCTCATTCAAAATTTTTTGTTTCGCTGATAACATATAAAGGTCTTTGTCTTACATCGTCATATATTTTCCCGATGTATTCGCCGATTATCCACAAAAGCATAAACATAAAGCCCATAAAAATAAACAGAATAACAACAAGCCATTTATAAAGGTGGTAATAAACTCCGTTTATTAAAACATCAAATACCTGATACAGCAGCAACCCGAAACCGCTTATCGTACTTATTAAGCCAAGTAAAAACCCGATTCTTAAAGGCAACATCGAAAAATTAAAGACCCCGTCCATACCGAGCTTTGCAAGTTTTCCGAAAGTGTAATTCGATTCTCCTTTTTGCCTGTCGGGGCGTTGATAATCTACAAAATCATGTTTAAAACCCGTCCAAGCAACCATACCCCTCAAATATCGAGAATGTTCGGGCATTTGATTGATTTCAGACAGAACTTTTTGGTCAACCAAGCGAAAATCTCCGACATTTTTAGGTATGTCAATGCGGGTAAACTTACCCATTATTCGATAGTATATTTTTGAGCCCAGTCGTTTTATAAAATTGTCTTTGCGAAAGTTTTGTCGCCTGGCATAAACGATATGGTTCCCGTTTTTCCACTTCTCAATCATTTGTTCGATAACTTCCGGCGGATCTTGCAAATCGCAATCCATTGAAATAACTGCTTCGCCCGATGCAAATTTCAAACCGGCGGAAAGTGCCGCCTGATGTCCGAAATTTCGACTTAAATCAACGTATTTTACTCTGTTGTCTTCTTCAGACAATTTTTTCAGAACTAAGATTGTTTTATCCGTGCTGCCGTCATTAACAAATATTAACTCCCAAGTGTCTTCGGTATTTTTCATCAGTTGTTTTATCCTTTTATAAAGGGCTTCAATATTTGCTTCTTCATTATACGCAGGGACAACGAAAGAATATTTCGGATTTTCGTTCATCTTTTAATAAATTTATTACAAATTTAAAAAAAGATATGACTTTATTGAAATTGTTTTTGGTGCATTATATTATGCCGGAATTTTAAATTTTATAATTTTTATCCGTTTCAAAATGTATTTCATATTATTATTTTGCCGATTAGTCTGTCTTTTTATTTATTTGAGGAATTCTGACAAATTAAGCTTAAACCTTTAATATGTTTAAGTGTCTTATTTCAATATATAATCAAAAATAAAATATTTATGAGAATTTTAATTTTAATCCCCTTTTTTCTGTTATCTTCTTTAATAATTTTTGCACAACATCCCGGAGGAGGAATGAATCGCGAAAATATGCCGGAAGATGCAACTGTTAAAGGAACTGTGAAAAGCGAGCTTACAAAAGCTCCCGTAAAATTTGCAAATGCCGCATTGTTCTCTTTAAGAGACTCTTCGGTTATTGCCGGAGCCGTTGCCGATGAAAACGGAAATTTTGTAATTGAAAATATTCCTTACGGAAGGTATTATCTGGTAATTGATTTTATCGGATTTTATAAAAAAATAATTCCCGACATTAAATTATTTCCGAAACAAAAAGAATTTAACACAGGAACGGTTTACTTAAAAGATGCATCTGAAAATATTGACGAAGTGATTATCAGCGGAGAAAGAAATCAAGTAGAATACAAAATTGACAGAAAAGTAGTCAATATTTCAAAAGATATAAACTCATCCGGCGGAACATTGACAGATGCCCTTGAAAATGCCCCGTCGATACAAGTTGATATTGACGGAAACGTTACAATGAGAGGAAGTTCAAATTTTCAGGTTTTGATAGACGGAAAGCCCACGGTTTTGGAAGCAAATGACATATTGCAACAAATACCGGCTTCGGCTGTAGAAAATGTTGAAATTATAACCAACCCCTCCGTAAAATTTGATCCTGACGGAACCACCGGAATTATCAATATTATAATGAAAAAAAATCATAGAAAAGGAGTCAGCGGTATAATTAATGCTTCAATCGGAACCGGAGATAAGTATTCGACTGATTTTTTATTTAATGTCAGAAAGAAAAAAATCGGTTTTTATTTCGGAGCAAATTACGGCGACAGGTCAAGTTCAAGTGAAGGAAATTCTTTGAGAACTACCTTTTTAAATGATACTTCAAACTATCTGTCCTCTGAATCGGAAAGAATACACGCAAGAGAATATTATTCAGTAAAGGGCGGAGTTGATTTTTATCTGAATAAAAATAATACACTGTCTTTTTCAGGAAAATACGGTTATTTCGGGTTTAAAATGAACAGTTTTTCAAATATTTATGAATATTCACTACCTGAAACAGTTGATTTTTACACTGTAAATGACGGAAGATTTGAAATAGGCGGAGATTTTTACACAGTTACGACAGACTTTTCTCATAATTTTGCAAAAAAGGGACATTCGCTTATTTTTTCCGTTGATTATTCGGTAAGAAAAGGAGGAATAGAAAATACGGTAGAGGTTATTGAAACCGATAAAAATTTCAATGAAAATTTTTCGGAAACAAAATACAGAACATACCAAGACAGAGGAAGAGACAGATTAAGAGCAAAGGTTGACTACACTTTACCGATAAATGAAGAAAGCAAATTTGAAGCAGGTTATCAAGTAAGGTTACTTAATGCCGACGGTGATTATATTTACGAAGATTTTACAGGCGAAAATTGGATTGAGAATACAGATTTGAGTAATGACTTAATCTTTACAAGAAATATTCATTCGCTTTATACAAGTTATTCGGGCAAAGCTGCCGGAATAAGTTTTATGGCGGGTATAAGAGGAGAATATACCGACAGGATGATAAATCAACTTACAACCGGAGAAGAATACCCGATAAATCGTTTTGATTTTTTTCCGAGTTTGCACTTATCAAGGCAAATAAACAAGACCGACCAAATACAATTAAGTTACAGCAAGAGAATTAACCGCCCCCGCCATTGGTATCTTAATCCTTTTTTGAGTTATGTTGATGATTATTCGGTAAGAAAAGGAAACCCCGTTCTTCTTCCTGAATTTATTGATTCTTACGAACTTTCATACAATAAAAAAGTAAAAAAAACAACCGTAAATATTGATGCCTACTATCGGCAAACAAATAATTCGATAAACAGGATTCAGGAATTATACAATGAAAGTACAATTTTATATACATTCGACAATTTGAATAAAGAATATGCTTACGGTTCCGAACTTTCCGGAAATATAATGCTTACAAAAAAATGGATGCTCTATGCGAATGTTAATTTATATAAATTTAATTTAGAGGGGGAAACGTCCGGAGTAACAACAGATTTGAAAAGTTTTAATTATGATATGAAGCTTAACACAACTTATATGTTTACAAAAAACAGTCGGTTACAAATAAACGGATTTTATAACGCCCCGACAGTTACCGTTCAAGGCAACAGAGAAAGCTTTTATATCATTTCCGCTGCTTACCGACAGGAACTTTTTGAAAGAAAACTTTCTGTTGTTTTAAGAGTAAATGATATTTTCAGAACCGGTAAATATATTACGGATGTTGAAGGAACAGGATTTATTTCGCACAGCGAAATGCTGAGAGAATCGCCTGTTTTTATGTTAAGTTTGAGTTATAAAATTAACAATTACAAACAAAAACGAGGCGAACGAAATTTTAACGGAGAAGACGAAGGTGAAGGAATGATGTAAAGATTTCATCTTTTTTCACTAACATCATAAAAAAGGTCTGATACTTAATATCGGACCTTTTTTGTTGCCGTTCAAATATCATATTGATATTATTTTATTTTTTACGGTTTTTTCTTTTGTATTCATAATCTTTTCTTTCCAACTCATATTGTTTCTTTACAACTTTTTTGAATTCGGAAAACAAGCCTGCCAGAATTTTTTTAACGTCTTTTCCCTCTTCGGCAAGCAAAATTTTTTTACTTTTTAAATTTATTGATGCACTTACTTTGTATAAAGAAGACGAATAATCAAAAATAACTTCGAGGGTTAAATCTTTATCATATTTTTTAAAAAGCTCTTTATAATATTCAGATTTTTCCTCACATATTTTTTGAACTTCATCTCTTAAATTTTTTTCAACTTCGTTTACGTTTTTCAGAATTAATTTTGTCATAATATATTTTTTAGAATTAAAAGCCCGACCTTTTCAATCGGGCATATAAGTTTTTTATTTTATATCTTTCTTGTCTTTTCTCGGAAACAATCTTTCTTTAAATTTTAAAATATCTTTTTTCAGAGAATCAAATTTCGGCTGACTGTCAGATTTATCCTTAACCGATTTTTTAATTACCTCTATCGATTTTGTCAAAACCTTAAAGTCTTTATCTTTATTGCCGTATCCCATTTCTTCAGCTAACTGCAACTGATAATCGGCAGCATCTAAAAGATTCAAAACTTTATCTGAACTTTCATGGCTTTCAGCATCCGTTTTACTTGCTTCAACTATCATTTGCTCGGCTTTTAAAACCGGCAGAGGCAATATTGTCTCTGTAGCTACTATTGTTGACGGCAATTGTCGTAATATAACTTTGGCTTCATCAATTTTATTTTCTTCAGCTAAAGCTGTTGCCAATTTTACGGCATCCGGATAGGTTGCAAGCGGAATATAATAATCCGTAATTATAATTTCACTTTTCAAACCTTTAAGCAATTCGGCTGCTTCCTGATAATATCCCTGCGACATAGACTTTTTAGCCGATTTTACTATTTCTCTTACCGTTTCAATATCGGTAATCAACTCATTTTTTCTGAAACTTACGTCAGCCAATATAAACTCTGTCGAAGGGTCTTTGGTAAGCAGAACTTCCAATTTTCCGATTAATTTATGTGCTGCACTTACAGCTTCTTCTGTTTTATTTTCTTCAAGAAGATTTAAAATCCCTTGAGTTTCCGCAACAGCCGTAAATGCTTCGGCAATTATACTGTCTTTATCTGCCGATACTTCATTCTCAATTTCCCTGTTTACCGCTGCATATAAACTGTCGGTAACAGCTTGTTCAATTTTTACGTTATCGGGAATACTTGCTTCATTTCCGATTCCTGCATTATTCGAGTTATTTTTATCTTGTCCGCACGAACTGATTAAAACGCTTGCGGATAAAAACAACAATAAAAAACCTAACCTTTTCATAACTTTTAAATTTAAAATTTATTAATGATTACACGTTAGATTTCTTATCAATATATATTCCCAACACAAAAATACAGCCACAATGTCTTGCTATACCCACCTGCAGGCGACATTTTGACATACAGAATGTTCTGATTTCTTAATTCGAGATTCTTATAATTTTTATTCAGCAGTATTATTACTTGTGCTTTTATTGTTCAGTGAATACCCTAAACCGAACTGCATATAATACCCTAAAATATTATGACTTATATAAGCTGCGTCTAAAACTATTCCCTTGTAATTATACCCCAATCCGAAACTGTATTTAGTCGGATTTGTAGCAATACCCGTTCGTATAAACAGTCCTTGTATCAGGTTATATTCAGTTCCTGCCCTGAAAACAAGAGGTTTGTCTATTTCTTTTTCTGTTTCTGCCGTAACTATAACTTTTTCTGAAAAATAATACCCTGCACCTATTCTTAATACAGATGTAAGATAATCCTCGGTTCCGCTTAATTTTGCCCTCCAAGGATTAAAAACGTGTGCTCCAATGTATAACTTTTCAACAGGCTCGGCAATAAAACCTATTTCACCGACAGCAGCTCCCGTATTTCCGTAATTAAGCTGGGCAAAACGCAAATAGTCAAGCTGAATTCCGGCTGTTATTCGTTTACCGAGGCGTTTTGAAAAAGCAAGTCCGAATTTACTGAAGTTTGAAAATTCATTTCCGTTATATGAATAATTTATACCTGCAACCCCGTATTGTTCTACAGGCATTGCAGCCGAGAAAGCAATATCTCTCAAATCGGGCATATTAAATATATCAGAATAAAACAAACCTGCAGAAAATACCGGCAAATCCGCTAAGCCTGCCTGATTATGATAGCTTGACCAGATATCTGAAATCACAATACCGGAACCTGCCATTCCGCCTTGACGTGCTCCTGCCTCTGTCTGATATTGAGAAAAAGAAGAAAAGTTCAGAAGAAAAACTGAAAAAATAAAAAAAATATATCTCATATGTTTAAAATTAAATGAACTTTTACAAAGAAAAGCATTTTAAAAATATTTGCTTAATTATTTATGAAAATAATTTTTATTTTTTTCGATATTTTTCTGTATCATAAATATTTTAAGTTGCGTGTAATTTTAGAATCATTTTCTTTAAAAAAACACTGAACTTTGTTGTTTTTTTAATAAATTATACCTTTATTTTTGTAAATTTGCATTTTTTTACAAGAATCCTCGAAATTATGACTATTAAACTGCTTGACAAAGAGTTTGAATTAACCATTCCTACAAAAAAAATTCAAGATGCCATCCAGGATATGGCAGATGAGATGAACGCACAATTATTTAATAAAGATGTTGTTTTTGTAGCGATATTAAACGGTGCGTTTATGTTTGCCGCCGATTTATTTAAACGTATTGAATTTGACGCAAGAATTTCTTTCATAAAGTTTGCTTCATACGAAGGAACAGAATCAACGGGAAATGTAAAAAAACTCATTGGTCTTAATGAAGATTTAACGGGAAAAACGGTTGTGGTTTTGGAAGATATTGTTGATTCCGGTATAACAATGGAGAAAATCGTTGACCAAATAAACGAATTGAATCCGGCAGAAATAAGAATAGCAACACTTCTTCTTAAGCCTGATGCGTTTATGAAGAACTATATGATAAACTATATAGGAATGGAAATTCCTAATGATTTTATTGTCGGCTACGGCTTAGATTACAACGGATACGGAAGAAATCTTACCGCAATTTACACTCACGGGCAACAGCCGGCAAAGGCTATTTCAAATGTTAAATATTTCCTTCTTTTCGGCCCTCCCGGAGCAGGAAAGGGAACTCAGTCTAAGAAAATAATCGAAAAATATAACCTCGTCCACTTATCAACGGGAGATATTTTGAGAAAAGAATTAGAAACAAATTCAAGACTCGGTCAAATTGCTAAAAACTATATGAATAAAGGCGGACTGGTTCCCGATGATATTATCCTCGGAATGATTGCAAAAGAAATTGAGGCTAATAAAGGAACAAGAGGTGTTGTTCTTGACGGTTTCCCAAGGACCGTTGAACAGGCAAAAGGACTGGAAAAAATATTAAAAGATAAGAACTATGAGGTTTCTGCAATGTTTGCCCTTAATGTAAGAGAAAAAGAGCTTGTAAAAAGACTGCTGAAAAGAGCCGAAGAGGGCGGAAGGGTTGACGATACTCCTGAAATTATTGCAAAAAGAATTAAGACTTATAAAGAACAAACAGCTCCGGTAGGAGAATATTTCAGACAAAAAGGAAAATTATATGAAATTATGGGCGAGGGCGAGGTTGACGATATTTTTGCAGATATATCGGAAATAATTGACAAACTGATGGAAAATTAGCAGTTTTATTTTATAAAAAATTAAGGGAGCATTAAGTTTTAATAATGCTCCCTTTTCTGTTTAATTAAAACTGCGTTTAAATTCATCTTCAAATTTTTTATTAACAAAATCGCAACCGTAGTCAAATATTCGGTTTTGATTATCGTTTTCGGTAGATTTGAAAGATAATTTTTTCGGATATACGGGCAGGTATTTTGCTGCTTCGAGGAATATATCTTCCTGCGAACTTAGTCCGTTTAATCCGAACATTTTGAGAATATCAAGCAACTGTTCAATATTATTTCTTTCAAGAACAGGGTCAAAACCGGGCTTAAAGTTTTGTAAAACTCTCTGAGTATTCGTAAAACTTCCGTATGTTTCCGAAGGCATTGATGCCGGTAAAATCAAATCTGCAATTTTAGCCGTGTCGGTAATAAAATAGTCCTGAACAAGCAAAAAGTCACTTTTCAGCATATTAAGAACTTCATTTTTGTCAACTGCACAGCCTACAGGGTCTTCTCCGAAAATAAATATATTTCGGTAATTACCTGATTTTATGCCTTTAAATAGTTTGTCATTTGCAAAACAGTTATTATCAAAAAGCCCGTGTGAGTTATTTTTCTCTTTCAAAGAAATAATTCCTGATGCAGTTTTTCCGAGTTTTCCGGTCATCATTGCTAAATTAAATATCTCATAACTGCAGTTTCCTGATATTTGCTTTTCGGAATAAATTAATACGGCATTATTTTCACTATTGTATTCTTTTACGAAATTTGAAATTACATCACCTGTAACTCCTGATTTTTCGGCATAATATTCAAAACTTTCAAGTTTTGATTTATACGTTTCAAAATCTTCAGTATTATCGTTGATATACATCTGATTTTGCAAGCCGTTTTCAATGATAAAAGCATTTGCGGCTTTAATAAAGTTATAATATGATTTAATTTTTATCGTATTATCTGCCTTTTCTTCAAAACTGTTTTGTTCAACGGTTATAAGTTCAACTTTTACATTATTTTTAGCTTTTGCATTATTTATAAGAAAACTTACAAATTGGTCGTCTTGATTTAATTCTGCACCGAGAACGTATATTTTACCGGCATCTTTTATTTTATCAAAAGGAACGTTTTTATATGAGTTGCTTCCGTAAGCATCTCCTCTTCCCAGATAGTGAAAACTGCCGACATTTTCTGTCTTAACAGCCTCTGCTGCAAGCTTTTTAATAAGGTATTGTTCCTCATTAGCCAAACGTGCCCCGGCAAAAAAAGCATTTTTGTCTTTATCCGTTGATAGAATTTTCTCTTTAATAATTGAATATGCATCTTCAAAGGTTATTTCTTCAAAACCTCCGTCAGTTTTTTTCAACAAAGGTTTGGTTATTCTTGAAGCATCATTCATATATTGATACCCGAATTTAGATTTTCGACCTATGTTTCCGTCTTTGTTAATTTTCCCTTCGGCTCCGGTAATACTCATAACAAAGCCGTCCCGATGGTTTATTCTTATTTTTTCACCGCTTGAACCGTAATTGCTTATTGTTTCAAAACTTTCAAGTTTAAAAGGACCGGGCTTAAATTTAAAGTTTTCGGTAATTGCACCTGTCGGGCAAGTTGAAATACATAACCCGCAAGATTCGCAACTTGTATCCGTCAGAGATTTTGCCATTGCCGGTGCTACGAATGTTTCAAACCCTCTTTTTACAAGTCCTAATGCACGGGTTCCGACAACCTCATCACAAATTCTGATACATCTGGAACATAAAATACATTTATTATTATCTATTTCTATGTAGGGGTGAGAGAAGTCAACCGGACGTTCGTGGAAATCTCCCTTAAAGCGTTCTTGTTCCGCTCCGTACTCAGTGCAGTATTTTTTCAAATCACAAGTGAAATACTCTTGGCAACCGCACTCGAAACATCTTTGAGTTTCCTTTAAGGCATCTTCTTCTGTATAGCCTAATTCAACTTCGTTGAAGTTTAAACGATTATCAGGAGTTAAAACCGGCATTTCTACTCTTTCCTGTTTTTCAAATTTTCCGGCAAATTCAAGTTTTGACAGTTTTTTAAAGTTTGATTTTTTACTTAAAAACTCTTTCGGTTTAGGTTTTATTTCCTCTCCTGAAAGATACTGATGGCAACTTAAAGATGCCTTGCCTGCTTGTGCAATTGCCTCGATAATTGTGGCAGGGCCCGTAACACCGTCACCGGCTGCAAAAACTCCGGGTATTCCGGTTTCAAGGGTCAGAGAGTCGGCATCAATATCTCCCCATTTATTTAATTTCAATTCTCCTTTATCTGTATTTTTATTTATGTCATTTATAAAACCTACTTCTGTTTTTTGACCTATCGCCGCCAGTATATAATCAACTTCAAGCTCAAATTCTGAACCCTCAACAGGAATGGGTCTTCGTCTTCCGGAAGCATCCGGCTCGCCGAGTTCCATTTTTATAAGTGTCATTGACTTAACCTTCCCGTCTTTTGTTTTGTTTACTTTTACAGGGTTGGTTAAAATCATATATTCTACGCCTTCTAATTTACTTTCGTGTATTTCGATAGGATTGGCAGGCATTTCTTTTTCTGTTCTTCGATAAATTATGTAGGTTTTATCAGCATTACACCTTTGAGAAGTTCTGCAACAATCCATTGCAGTGTTTCCTCCTCCTACAACCGCAACTTTCTTTCCTCTGAAATCGTATCGTTGCCCGGTTTGTTCCATATTTCTCAAGAAATCAATACCTGAAAAAACACCATCGGCATCTTCTCCTTCAATACCCAATAAAGTCCCTCTTTGTGAGCCTATAGTGAGAATTGTCGCATCATAATTTTTTTTAATTTCTTTATAAGAAAGGTTGTCTCCGAGTTTTTTATTAAGAAAAATATTTGTTCCGAGTTCTGTTATTGTTGCTATTTCTTTATCAAGCAAATCATTAGGCAGACGATATTCGGGTATTCCGTACCTTAGCCAGCCTCCGGGGTGATTATTTGCTTCAAAAATATCAACTTGATGCCCTTTTTGTTGCAGGAAATAAGCTGCAGATAATCCGCCCGGACCGGCACCTATTACAGCCACTTTCTTTCCTGTGCTCGGGGCAACTTCGGGTTTGTAATGCTCCTCCGATTCTAAATCATAATCAGATGCAAATCTTTTCATATAATCGATACCTACAGGTGCTTTTTCATCCGTATAATTCCGGTTGCAAGCAGCTTCACAGGGTCTTACACACACACGCCCGCAAATTGCAGGAAGCGGATTTACTTCTTTTATGAGCTTAACGGCTGCCGAATACATACCTTTTTCTATAAGGGCAATATAGCCTTGAACGTCAACACCTGCAGGACAGGTTGCTTTGCAAGGTGCTATGCATGATGCATAGTGATCACTTACCAGAAGGTCTAATGCTGTTTTACGAGAAGCTTTTATTTTTTTATTATTTGTTTCAACTTTCATTCCGTCCGTCACCTTTGTAGAACACGCAGGTTGCAGTCCTCTCATTCCTTCTATTTCCACAACGCAAATATAGCAGGACGAGTAAGGCTCAAGCCTGGGATCGTGGCATAAGGTAGGGACTTCAATGTTATTTTCTTGTGCGACTTCTAAAACGGACTTTCCGTTTTCAGCTTTATATTCTTTTCCGTTTATTGTTATTTTTAATTCGGGCATAAATATTGTTTTTTACCGATTATTTTATAATAATTTCGTGAGATTACCAAAAATGAGTTTTTAGTAGACTTTGATAGCATTAAAATTACACTTAGAAAAACACATTCCGCAATTAATACAGTCATCTTGTCTTATAAAATGAATTTCTTTTCTTTCTCCGTCAATTGCATCAACGGGACAGTTAACGGCACAGACCGTACATCCGGTACACATATCGGGAATAATTTCATAAGTAAGTAATTTAGCACAGTTTTTTGCAGGACATCTTTTCTCTTTAATATGCGCTTCGTATTCGTGTCTGAAATATTTTATGGTGGTAAGAACAGGATTCGGAGCTGTTTGCCCTAATCCGCACAAAGACCCTTCTTTAATTTGTACTGACAGCTCTTCAAGTTTTTCAATGTCTCCCTCTTTGCCTTCTCCTTCGGTAATTCTTGTAAGAATCTCTAACATTCTTTTCGTTCCTACACGGCAAAAAGTACATTTCCCGCAAGATTCTTTTTGGGTAAAGTCTAAAAAGAAACGTGCCATATCAACCATACATGTTGTTTCGTCCATAACGACCATCCCTCCCGAGCCCATAATTGCTCCTGTTGCATTTACTGAATCGTAATCAACTATTGTATCGTCAAGGCTTGCAGGGATACATCCTCCGGAAGGACCTCCTAACTGAACGGCTTTAAATTTTTTACCGCCTTGTATTCCTCCTCCGAGTTTAAATACAATATCATGTATTGTCATTCCCATCGGAACTTCCACTAAACCGCCTCTGTTTATTTTTCCCGTAAGGGCAAAAACTTTTGTACCTTTACTTTTTTCGGTTCCGTATTTTGCATATTCTTCTGCTCCTTTGTCGATAATCCACGGTATATTTGCAAGAGTTTCGACATTATTAATATTTGTGGGTTTTTTCCATAAGCCTGAAGCTGCAGGAAAAGGAGGTCTTTTTCTGGGCATTCCTCTTTCTCCCTCGACTGATGCTATTAATGCTGTTTCCTCTCCGCAAACAAATGCTCCGGCACCTTCTTTAATGTATATATCCAGATTAAACCCGTCAATTCCCATTATATTTTTACCGAGATAGCCTTTTTTTCGAGCTTGTTTCAAGGCTATGTTTAAGCGAACGATTGCTAAAGGATATTCGGCCCGACAGTATATAACTCCGGAATTTGCTCCTATTGCATAAGCTGCAATTATCATTCCTTCAATAACTGCGTGCGGGTCGCCTTCCAGCAAGGACCTGTCCATGAATGCTCCCGGATCTCCTTCGTCGGCATTACATATAATATATTTTTCATCAGATTCACTTTGTCTTGCAAACTTCCATTTTAATCCGGTAGGGAAGCCGCCCCCCCCCCTGCCTCTTAATCCGGAATCTAAAATCTCTTCTATTACCTCATCATAAGATATTTTACGCTCCGCTATTTTCTTCAGGGCATTATATCCTCCTTTTGCTTCATATTCTTCTATAACCTCAGGGTTGATAATACCGCAGTGACGCAGTGCTATTTTAACTTGTCCTTCCCAAAATACATCCTCCTCTGTTTCTGTATATTCGGAGTGAACAACATATTTCTCAACAGGTTTATGCTCTTTCGTATGCTTTTCAAGAATTTCTTCTAATACACTTTCTGTTACTCCGCCGTATAAATATGATTTGTCATTATCTATAATTTCTACAAGCGGCTCCTTGTAACACATACCGATACAACTCGTTTTGTCTGCACTTACTTTATATTTCTCAGTTTTAATAAGTTCATTGAGTTTATCATAAACTTTTCCGGCTCCGGCTGCAATTCCGCAACTACCCAGACCTACTATTGCTTTAATTTTACTCATATTTTAATTTGAGATGTTAAGTAATAATTCAGAAAGAACCTTTTATTTATTTCTTCTGTTTCTCACTGTTTTTTATTTCCCGTATTATTTTTTTTGTGCTTTTCTCGGTAAGTTTACCGTATGTTTCATCGCCTATCATCATTACAGGTGCAAGCGAACAGCATCCGAGACATGCTACCGACTCCAAAGTAAATAGTTTATCTTCGGTAGTCTCACCATCTGAAACTTTAAGGATATCCTGTAAAATTTCCGTAATTTTTTTAGCATTTTGAACATGGCATGCCGTACCGTGACATACCTTTATTATATGCTTGCCCACCGGGCTAAGCCTGAATTGGGCGTAAAAAGTAACAACACCGTACAGAGAACTTAGTTTATATCCTAACTTTTTCGATATTTCCAGAAATGCTTGTTCCGGTATATACCCGTATATATCCTGTGTTCCTTGCAATACAGGTATTAAACTGCCTTTTTTTCCTTTATATTTTTCGAGCAAAGGTTGTAATAACTCAATATTAATCTCACCACCTGCTTGTTGCTTTAAATCTCGTATTTGTTCTATTCGTTTTACTCTCATACAAATAAAAATTTCTTTTTTCCAAAATTAAAAACTTTAGAAAAACCGCAAAGTGATATACAACATAATTAAAACAATTTAGAACACTTATAAATAAAAATTTAAAGACTGGGTAATTTCAAAAAAATAAAAATAATTTAATGCAAGTTAAGAAATAATGTCTTTTCTTTGTATTACAAATTAAAAAAGTAATAATGTCGTACATTAAAAAAATTGAGAAAGATAAGCTTGTTAATCTTGAATTTGCCTTAAATAAAGAGTTGATTCGTTCAAACAGAGCAGGGGCATATGCAAGTACAACCATTATTGACTGCAATACAAGAAAATACCACGGGCTATTGATTGCCCCATGCAAAAATGAAAGAGACGGCAAGATTTTATATCTGTCCTCTGTTGACGAGACTGTTATCCAAAATAATAAAGAGTTTCGTTTAGGAATACACGAATATGATAACGGTATTTTTTTCCCGCACGGACACAGGTATATAACAAAGTTTGACACTGAAACAATTCCTTTAAAAATATACAGAGTCGGCGGAGTTATTTTAAAAAAAGAAGTTTTACTTTCAAGTAAAGAGCACCAGATTCTTATACGCTATACAATTTTAGATGCACATTCCGCAACAATTTTAAGACTTCAAGCTTTAACCGCTTTCAGAAATATTCATGAATTGAGCAAGGAAAATCTTTACGTAAACACTAAAAAAGAAAAAATTCAGAACGGGATAAAAGTAAAAATGTATGAAGCCTTTCCGTTCCTTCATATGCAAACATCAAAAAAAGCTAAATTCATAACCGCACCGGACTGGAACAGAAATATTATTTACAGGGAAGAGCGTTGCAGAGGATATGAATTTAAAGAAGATTTATTTACATACGGATATTTTGAGCTCAATGTAAAAAAAGGAGATAAAATTATTTTTTCTGCAAGTTTAAAAGAGCATAAAACAAACAAATTAAACGTGCTTTTTAATTCAGAATTAAAGAAACGTACTCCCAGAAACAGTTTTGGACATAACCTGAAAAATGCTGCCGAGCAGTTTTTTATTTATGAAAATAATAACGAAATAAAAATACTTGCCGGTTTTCCGTGGTATCAGCCTCAAATCAGAGAAACACTTCTGTCGTTAACAGGACTTACTCTGCCGCATAACGTTAAGACTTTTCAAAAAATATTTGATACCGTTTTGACTTTATTCTTTAAAGAAAAAGAAGATAATATATCTGCGGATATACCTTTATTAATCTTAAGAGTATTGCAAGAGTATACCGCATTTGCCGACAATTGTGAATATGTTTGGAAAAAATACAGAAATAAGATATTAAAGATATTGAGAAATATTAAAACCGGCAAATATAATACTTTTGTCCATGATAACGGACTTTTGTATATTCCCGAAAATAAGCCTTGTGCTACTTGGATGAATGAATTTTCTGAAAAAAAACCTGTAACCCCGAGAACAGGTTTTGTTGCGGAAATTAATGCTCTTTGGTATAATGCCCTTATGTTCCTGTATTCTTTAGCCGAAATTAACAACAGTAAAATCCTGCAAAAAGAAATTGAAAATTTACCTGACAAAGTCAAACATTTTTTTAATGAAATTTTTATTAACGAAGATGAAAATTTTTTATACGATTTCGTAAATAATAATGAACGAAACGATGCTGTCAGACCTAATGGAATATTTGCCGTATCATTGCCTTATTCACCTGTTTCGGACAGTTATAAGAAACAAATATTAAAAAAAATAAGAAAGCACCTGCTGACAAAAAAAGGATTGCGAACATTAAGCCCGAAACATCATTTATATAAAGGAAAATATTTCGGTAACGAAAATATGCGAAATGCGGCAAGACATCAAGGAACAGTTCATCCGTGGCTTATTGCCGAATATTGCAGTGCTCTTTATAACTTATACAAAGAAAACAGTATTGACGAAATTAAAGAGATATTTTACGGTTTTGAAGAAGAAACAAGCAGGCACGGTATAGGCAGCATTTCCGAATTATTTGACGGAAACCCGCCGTACAACCCTAACGGAGCCGTTTCATACGCTCCGAGTGTTGCTGCATTACTGAAAATAAAAATGATTATTGACACTTTTGAAAAGTAAGATAATATGAAAGTACTAATGTTCGGATGGGAATTCCCGCCGCATATTTCAGGAGGTCTAGGAACAGCTTGTTACGGACTTACAAAAAGTCTGTCTGAATTTGAAGATATTGAAATACTGTTTGTCGTTCCAAAACTATACGGAGACGAAGATAAGAGTGTCGCAAATCTGATAAATGCGGGAGATATTACCGTAAAACAAAAAAAAACACATATAAGAAAACTCTTTAAAAAAGAAGAATACAACTCTGAAAATGTTGATTATTCTTATGAAGAAAAAAGATATAAAAAAATATTCAGAGATATTGAATTTATAGAAGTAAAATCTAAACTTCAGCCATATTTGTCAGAAGAAGAATTTAATAAATTTCTGAAAGAAAAAAGAATTGAAAGCACAAACTTAAAAATTGATAAAACAGGAAAGTTCTTTTATGAAAAAAACGGAGTTATAAAAGAAATAAAGTTTGAGGATACTGAAGAGATATTTACGGAAACGGAAGGAAAATATAATTTTTCCGGCAAATACGGAAACAACCTTTTACAGGAAGTTTACTATTACGCACAAGTTGCTGCAGTAATAGCAAAAGAAAATGATTTTGACATTATTCATGCACATGATTGGCTGACAAACGCAGCAGGCATAGCAGCTAAAGAAATAAGCGGCAAACCTTTAGTAATACATGTTCACGCAACTGAGTTTGACAGGGGCGGTTACGACAGAACAGACAGTAGGGTATATGCCTTAGAAAAAGCCGGAATGGAAGCTGCCGACAAAATTATAACCGTAAGTAATTTAACAAAAAACACAGTTATTAATCAATACGGTATTAATCCGGAGAAAGTTCAAACCGTCTATAATGCGGTTGAACCGCAGGAAACAGAAAAAGAAGTTTACACAAAAAACGTTAAAGAAAAAACCGTAACTTTTCTCGGAAGAATAACATATCAAAAAGGTCCTGCATATTTTATTAATGCAGCATATAAAGTATTACAAAAAACAGACGATGTGCGTTTCGTAATGGCAGGAAACGGAGACATGTTTCATGAAATGATAAGATACGCCGCCAAACTCGGCATAAGCGACAAATTTCATTTTACTGATTTTCTAAAAGGCGATGATGTCAACAGAATGTTTTCAATAAGTGATGTATATGTAATGCCGTCCGTTTCAGAACCTTTCGGAATATCTCCTCTTGAAGCTATGAGAGCAAACGTTCCCGTAATAATTTCAAAACAATCGGGAGTTGCCGAAGTAATAAAAAATGCCGTTAAAATTGATTACTGGGACGAAGACGCAATGGCAGACGCAATTTATGCAATAATAAAATATGACGGATTATCAAAAATGTTTGTTAAAGAATCAAAAAAAGAAGTTGACGAAATGAAATGGGATAAGCCGGCAAGAGAAGTAAGGGAAATATACAAATCATTATTAAGATTATAAAAAACACATAACTATGCAACATATTTGTTTATACTTTCAAGTTCACCAACCTTTCAGGTTAAAAAGATACCGCTTTTTTAATATCGGAAAAGACCGACAATACTTTGATGAATTTGAAAACCGTATGCATATGCAACGTATAGCGTACGAAAGCTACCTGACTGCAAACAAAATACTTCTTGACTTAATTAAAAAGCATAAACGTAAATTTAAAGTCAGTTTTTCAATAACCGGAACAGCAATCGAACAAATGGAACTGTACGCTCCGGAAGTTCTGGGAAGTTTTAAAGAACTTGCCGATACCGGAAATGTTGAATTTCTTGCAGAAACTTATGCTCATTCTTTAATATCAATGTATAACAAAGATGATTTTAAAGCACAAGTAAAAGAACATGTAAAACTTATAAGAAAATATTTCGGGAAATTACCTAAGGTTTTCAGAAATACAGAGTTAATATATGATAATTTAATAGGAGAATCGGTTGCCGAAATGGGATTTAAAGCAATGATTACCGAAGGTGCAAAGCATGTTCTCGGATGGAAAAGCCCGAATGTTCTGTACTATAACGTAATAAAGCCTGAACTTAAGCTCATTCTAAAAAATTACAAACTAAGTGACGATATAGCTTTCAGATTTTCAGATAAATCGTGGGATGAATATCCGCTGACAGCTGAAAAATATGCTTCTTGGATAGCCGATTTAGATAAAAAACAAGAAATCGTAAATTTATTTATGGACTATGAAACATTCGGCGAACATCAAAAAGCAGAAACAGGTATTTTTGACTTTTTAAAAGCATTACCGGATGAAATTCTGAAACAAACAAACTTTAAATTTGCAACGCCTTCAGAAATAGCACGTAAGCACGAGCCTGTCGCTCCGATGAATATTCCGTATGCAATTTCTTGGGCTGACGAAGAACGAGACCTTACGGCATGGCTCGGAAATGAGATGCAAAAAGAAGCATTCAACAAACTTTATGCTTTGTCTGATAAAATGAAATATATAAAACGTGCCGATTTACAAATTATACGGAGAATCATAAGGGTTGAAATAATCGTGGACTATACCGTCTGATAATATTTTAGTGCTCATATAATAAAAATGGTCGCTTGTTTGCAGGTGTCTCCATATAATTTGTAAATCGGCACGTTTTATATATTTCATTTTATCAGACAAAGCATAAAGTTTGTTGAATGCTTCTTTTTGCATCTCATTTCCAAGCCATGCCGTAAGGTCTCGTTCTTCGTCAGCCCAAGAAATTGCATACGGAATATTCAT
>CAMZKI010000187.1 GCA_947311125.1 uncultured Chlorobiota bacterium | reverse complement strand
GAAAAATTTCTTGTTTTTTTTCTGCGTTTAAATACATAAGTTTAATTAATTTGTATTTGTTAATAATTTAAGCGTGCAAATATAATACTTTTTATTTATAAAAAAATATTTGGTTTATACAAAGTTATGTGTTGTATTGTTGATTTGAAATGTATTTTTATTAAATCTGCCTTACTTATTTTGAAGTAAATGAATTGAAAAAGTTTGTAACTTCTTCAGTTTTATCCTTTGACTTGGTTATAACTATAATTTGGTACTGAACGTGTTTAATTATTGTAACTCTGTAAAATACGTTAAGATTTTTGTCCGGAATTGTAAGAAAAGCTTCCATTCCTTTTCCTTTTTTATCTTTATAGTCGTATTTTTTTATCAGTTCTGCATTAATGCCGTCAATAAATGATTGTAAGGACGCATTCATATATGCCTTATTATCAGAGGATACTGCAGGGTTTTTATGTTCGGTAAATTTGAACAGATAAACATCATTTTTATATACTGCTTTATAAAACATTGTTTTTAAGCCTTTTTCTGTTTTACTGTCTTCTAATTTATATTGAGCAGGGAAGTTTATTTTAAAATAAGGCTTTTTTGATATTAAAAGAAATTGGTTGTCGGAGAAAGTGTCTTTAGATTTTTGGGCATCAGAAATTGATATGTTTAGAAGGAATGCCGAAAGAATTAAAAATAATATTTTGTTCATAGCTCATAAAAATTTATACAAATATAGCTAAAATTAGGTTAAACTATATCATATCCGAGGATAAATCTTCTTAAATTATCTAATGCCCTTGCACTTGCAAAACGGACATTGAGGAGTCGCCGATTACCGAAGGTGTATTTTTGTGCAATAATTCTGTCTTTATTTCCTACGGCAATCCAAGTTGTTCCTACAGGTTTCTCGGATGTTCCTCCGTCGGGACCCGCAATGCCTGAAACAGCTATTCCGTAATCGGTTTTCAGAAGTTCAAGTTGTCCTTTTATCATGTGTTCGACAGTTTCTTTGCTTACTGCACCGTATTTTTTTATTATTTTTTCAGGCACTTTAAGAATTGATGTTTTTATTTCGTCGGAATAGGCAATTATGCTTCCTTTAAAATATGCAGAACTTCCGGGGACGGAGGTTATAAGGCGAGCAATATTTCCTCCGGTGCAACTTTCTGCAGTTGACAGTGTTTTTTTTGCTTCTTTTAAAATGGGGGATATTGCGTCTTGCAGGAAAATGTCTCCGTATCCGAAAATTGAATCTCCTATTATTTTTTTAATTTTTTCGGTTTCTCTGTTTAAAATTTCTTCTGCGTTTTCTTTTTTGTCGCATATTATGCTCATTCGCAATCTTATTCTTTCGGGCGAGGGTAAATATGCTAAGTTGATTTTATGATGCAAATTTTGTTCCCAGTCTGACAGTTTTTCGGCTAAAGTTGATTCAGGATAACCGTAAGTTAATATATTTTGATGAACTATGTCCGGAGTTTTAAAATGGTTTTTGAGTAAAGGCATAACGGCAGAACTAAACATTTCTTTCATTTCAAAAGGTACTGCAGGCAATGAAATAAAGACGGTATTGTTTTTTTTAAACCACATACCGGGTGCTGTTCCGTTTTTATTTCTGATAATTTTGCAGTTTTCAGGCACTTCGGATTGCTTTATGTTTCTTTCATTTAGGCTGAAACCTTTACTTTTTACAAATCTTTTTATATCCTCAAGGACATTTTTGTTTATTACTAAACGGGTTTCGAAATAATGGGCAAGGGTTTGTTTTGTAATATCATCTTCGGTAGGTCCGAGTCCGCCGGTTATTACGATTAAATCAGTATGTTCTGAAATTTGGTTTAAAATATTTATTATTTGTTCTTTTTTATCTGCGACACTTGTTATTTGTCTTATTTCAAAACCTGCCGAATTCAGCTTTTCTGCTATATATTGAGAATTAGTGTCTGTTATTTGTCCTATTAAAATTTCATCTCCTATGGTAATAATATCTGCTTTCATAATTTGTTTTAAATGAAACGGGCGTAAAGTTAATATCTTCACACCCGTTTTACAAACAACTAACTTGAAATTTTATTTATTTTTTACTTGCTTTCTTCTTTTTATTTCCTGAGAAATAAGCATTAATTCTCTGCTTGTTTGTCCTTTAACCGAAGTATTTTCTTCAGCTCTCCTGAACAGGTAGGGCAATACGTGCTTAACGGGTCCGTAAGGTAAATATTTTGCAACATTATATCCTGCAGCACCGAGATTAAAACTTATGTGGTCGCTCATTCCGTATAATTGAGAAAACCAGAAACGATTGTCTTTTTTATCAATATTATTTTTATTCATAAGTTCAACCAGAAGTAACGTGCTTTCTTCGTTATGTGTTCCGTTAAAAATTGATATTATTTCTCTGTGTTCAAAAGAAAATTTTAATGCATCATTGTAAGATTTATCGGTATCTTCTTTTGTTTCGTGAATAGGGGATTCATATCCCATTTTTTCGGCACGTTCTCTTTCTTTTTCCATATACGCTCCTCGAACAAATTTTGCTCCGAGAAAATATTTTCCGTCAACGGCTTTCTTATAACTTTCTTTTAAATGCTCCAGCCTGTCTTTACGATACATTTGCCAAGTGTTAAAAACAACGGCTTTTTCTTTGTTGAAAATTTTCATCATTTCTTCGACTGTTTCATCTATGAAATTTTGATACCAGGAATCTTCCGCATCAATTAGTATGGGAACTCCTGCATCGTAAGCCTTTTGACATAGTTTTCTTACTCTGGTTTTAAAATTTAGGGCTTCTTTTTTTTCTTCATCGGTTAATTCCTCTCCGGTACTTGCTTTAGTAAGGATGTGTGAAGAGGTAAAAGCCGTAGGTTTAAAGACGGCAAACGGAATATTTTCAAATTTTCCGGCATTTTCAATAGATTTAAGCGTCTCTTTCATTACTTTTTCTATTTCTTCCGGAGATTCTTTACCTTCTACCGAATAATCAAGTATTGATTTAACACCGTATTTACCTATGAGCTTTACAGCCGGAATACATTCATCAATAGTTTCTCCGCCGACAAAATGATTGTATATAGTTGGTTTTATAATCCAATTGACGGGAAATTTTATTGATAAAGCTAATTGAGTTAAATTTTTTGCAACTTTTGTAATAAAAGGGCTTGCCATTATTTTATACAAAAGTTTTGCTTTCAGCATATCTCTGTCTGATTTTGATATAAATGCAATTTTCGTATTTTTAAAATCAATCATTTTTGTATATTTTTTATCTTTGTTTCACTTTTTAAAAAATATACAAAAATGATTGATTTTAAAAATACGAAAATTGCATTTATATCAAAATCAGACAGAGATATGCTGAAAGCAAAACT
>CAMZKI010000186.1 GCA_947311125.1 uncultured Chlorobiota bacterium | reverse complement strand
TCCCCACCAAGAACTAGGGAAAGAATGTTCTCTGTTATAACAATCTCCTTCTACGGAATAAGTTCCGCATTGACCTGCAGTATATGAAAAATTATAAGGATCCGGATCTGTCGGATTTTCTGAATATTTGTCAAAAACGGAGCCGTCATTTTCATAACTTGCATTATCATCACGGTCGGTAGTTTGAAAAGCTGTCCAAAGGTCAATGCGGAACTTATTCCGTAGAAGGAGATTGTTATAACAGAGAACATTCTTTCCCTAGTTCTTGGTGGGGAGGAAGCGAAACTGACCCTCAATATACAGACTTAAATCATTTAATTCCTTCAGACGGATATGTAAACAGCAGGCGTTCAAGTTATCCTTACGGTGAAGTAGGAACTGCTTCTTGGACATCTCAAAACGGCTGTAAACTCGGAACGTCTTCATATACAGGAATATCCGGAACAGTCTTTGAACCTCTTGACGATTTTAAAGGCGATTTTGCTCGTATGCTTTTTTATATGGCTACACGGTATAAAGATGAAATACCTACTTGGTATAGTACGGGAACAGAGATTCAAACAGTGTTCCAATCAAATGGTGAGTTTCAGCCGGAATATTACCAAATGATTTATGCCTGGCATACTGCAGACCCTGTATCTCAAAAAGAACTTGATAGAAATGATGATGTTTACGATATACAGGGTAATGCAAACCCTTACATTAACCACCCTGAGTGGGTATGTGTGGTTTTTGGAGGATGTTCTGTAAACCCCGAACCTACCAATTATCCTACAAACTTTCTTGCTTCTGCTGTCAACTCAAGCCAAATAAACTTAAGTTGGACTGATGCTGTCGGCACAGACCTTCCCGACGGATATCTCATTGTCGGCAGTACAACAAATTCATTTTCTGACCCTGTTGACGGAACAGATCCGGCAACAGATGCTGACCTGTCTGACGGATACGCAATAATAAAAGTAACACAAGGAACAGAAAGTTACTCTTTTACCGGATTATCTGCTTCAACAACATATTATTTTAAAATTTGGTCTTATTCAAATACAGGAACAAATATTGATTTTAAAACCGACGGAACTGCTCCTGAAAGTAATGCAACAACTTTAGCTGCTTCGGGAACACCCGAATTGCTGATCTCCGAAATTTCCGGAAAAGGATACGGAGGCGATTATAATGATGAATATATAGAAATTAGTAATATAGGTACCGCTTCGGCAGACTTGACAAATTATACAGTTGAAAATTATGAAGGTACAAATCTTGAAGCAACTTTTGATATTACGGGAACGCTTGCTGCAAACGATGCTTATGTTATAGCAATAAGAACTACTTATAACTCTATAACTCCCGATTTTGTCCCCTCAACATCATACAGTATAAATAATGATTTCTATGTCCTGTTAAAAGAAAACGGAACAATTAAAGATCAGGCAGGTTCAACATCCGATTTATTTAATGATGCTTACAACTATGAATTTACTGATTGTTCAAATGATAATTTACCTGTATCAAATTGGGATAATTTGGGTACAGGTAACGGAACTCCGGGAGTTGTAAATTGTAATACAACACCTGTTTTAAATGTCAGTACTTCATCATTATCCGGTTTCTCATATATTATAGGAAACGGTCCTTCCGCAGAACAATCTTTCCTTTTGTCCGGAACTAATCTTGACGGAACAGATGTAACATTAACACCTCCGGCTGATTATGAAATTTCAAAAACTTCCGGTTCCGGATTTGTTCAAAACCCGTCTTATCTGACTTTCTCCGCATACGACGGTTCAGATAAAACTATTTATGTAAGACTCAAAAGCGGACTTGCAGTCGGAACATACAACAATGAAACAATTTCTATTTCCGGAGGCGGTGACAGCGACGGCGAAACAGTAACCTTAAACGGTGATGTTACCACAAGTTCAGCTTCCGATATAATCCTTGAAACAACATTCACTGAACCCTCAAATATTCCGTATATAAATTATCAATCTGCAAATATTATTAATGACGGGAACGATATTGAAGTTGCCCAATTTACAATCAGAGACGGAGGCGGAACAGCAGATTTAGATAATCTCTCAACAATACTGACGGATATAACTTTTTCTGTTACTAACTCTGCAGATATTCAAAGAATTGCACTTTATGACGGAACAACCGAGTTAGCTGAAGTTGCTTCTGCTGCAAGTGTTACTTTTTCGGGTTTAACATTGACTGCTCTTGATGGTGCTTCCAAAACTTTTTCAATACGAGTAAGTTTTAATGCAACAGTAACCGATAATAATCAATTTCAGTTTACAGTAACATCCGCAACTGCCGATAATACCGGCTCAGTGTTTACTGCTGCTGATGCCGGGGGTGCACAAAGCACAATTACAGGAGACGAAAATCGTATCGAAGTTATCGCATCTGCATTAAGTTTTACGCAACAGCCCTCAAATACAGGAATTAATGTTGCTATGTCGCCTAATCCGGCAGTTGAAGCAATTGATGCTAACCTAAACAGAGATTTAGATTATGCTGCGGCAATATCCGTAAGCTCAACAGGAACGATGACAGGAGACCCCGTTGCAGGAACTTGGGCATCCGGAGTTGCAACTTTTGCAAATTTGGTTCATACGGTTTTAGGAACCGGCTTAACTCTTACGGCAAGTAACGGCTCCCTAAGTGTTGTCAGTAATACATTTGATATTACCGATGCCTGTGCAACGGATTTAATAATATCAGAATATGTCGAAGGGTCAAGCAATAATAAGTATATAGAAATTTATAACGGAACGGGAACTGTTGTAAATCTTGATAATTATCGAATAGGTATTGTATCAAACGGAGGAACGTGGACAGAAACTGCTATTAATTTTACGGCGGGAGCAACATTGGCTGACGGAGCAACTTGGGTTTTGGCAAACAGCGGTGCCGGAGCAACGGTTATTGCCGCTGCCGACCAAACAAGCGGAAGTCTCGGATATAACGGAAACGATGCAGTTGCTTTGCAAACAAGCACGGGAACAAATATTGATATTGTCGGAACTGACGGTGCTGATCCCGGTACAGGTTGGGATGTAGCAGGTGTTACAGATGCAACTGCCGACCATACACTTATCAGAAAAAGCACAATTTTCGGGGGCGAAACAAATTGGGCAATATCTGCCGGAACGAGTACATCAGATTCTCAATGGGAAGTGTACGCACAAGATTATTTTGATAATATCGGCTCTCACTCAATGGTGTGTACTTGTGCAGAACCGACGGTACATGCTTCAGCATTAACTTTTTCTGCAGTAACGGCAACTTCTATGACATTAACTTGGACTTCAGGAGACGGAACCAACAGAATTGTTCTTGCAAAAGAAGCTTCTGTTGTTGACGGTGTACCTGTTGACTTAACGACTTATACGGCTAATCCGGTATTCGGTTCCGGAAGTCAAATAGGAACAGGGAATTTTGTTATCTATAACGGCAGCGGAAATTCTGTTACCGTTACGAATTTAACACCCGGAACAATGTATTATTTCAAAATTTTTGAATACGGCTGTGCTCCGGGCAGTGAGGATTATTTAACTTCGGGTACACCTGAAGAGGGTTTTGAAACAACCTTACCTAACGATGTTACTAATTTCCAAGTTGATTGTACGACATCAACAACCGCAAATCTTTCTTGGACATTACCGACAGGCAGTTATGACGGTATTATGATTGCAGTATTACCGACAGCAACCCCGGATAATCCTACTTGCGACGGTATTACTTTGACAGCACCGAATACAGATTTTTCTCTTGCAAGTGTTTATTGCGGTAATGCAAGCGGTGCTGTTTACGTTTATAATAATGTAGGAACTACTGTCAGTATAACGGGTTTAACAGCCGGAACTTCTTACCATTTTAAAGCATTTACCTATAAAAACTCATCGTGGTCAACAGGAAGTGAAATTATACAAACAGCGGAAGTCAGTAATGTAACGAATTTAACTTCAACTTGCGGAAACGGTGAAAGTATGATTGCTTGGGTAAATCCGTCAGCTGCATGTTTTGATGAAGTGATTATTGCAGTTAATACATCAACAATTACAGGAACACCGTCAGGAACATATACAGCAAATTCTCTCGATTATACTGACGGTTCAAATCCGACTTTATCAGACGGCAGTAAAATTGTTTATAACGGAACCGTATCTCCTCAAACCGTAATCGGCTTAACTAACGGAACAACCTATTTCTTTAAAGTCTTTGTCAGAAGCGGAACAGATTGGTCTTCAGGAACGGAAGTAAGTTGTACCGCTACTACGGCAACTTTCTTTGACTACGGAGACTTGGCAATTGTAGGAATTAACACACATTATATAGACTATGACGCGGCTTTGTCTGATGATGAGATACAATTTGTATGTTTTAAACCTATAACAACGGAAACTGCTATTGACTTTACCGATAACGGCTATGAAAGACTTTATGCCGGGAAATGGGCAGATTCTGAAGGTACTATTCGTTTGACAAGAACAGGTCCGGATGTGCCTGCCGGAACGGTTATTACGGTAAGAGGAAGAGGCCCGGCAGCTAACTGGAGTGTTTTTATCGGAAGCGGTACACCTAACGGCACACTTACAAATGATGATGCAAATTGGACAATTACGGACGGAGGAACAGGAAACAATGTTTTTGATTTGAATGTAAATGATCAAATTTGGATGATGCAAGGCGGAGATTGGATTAATCCGAGCGGTGCTCACAATGCAACATATACAGGTAAAGTATTATACGGTTGGACAGCAATAGGTTGGGAACCTGCTCCGGGTTATGACGATACAAAAGGATCAACAATTTTCCCGAGCAGTGCTTGTTCCGTTACAAATTTAACAGGTGTTAACAATGAAGATAAAGTAAGATATGACAGTTTAACAACTGCTACAACACAAAGAGATTGGATAAGCCGTTTTAATGATGAACAAAAATGGACAGGATATTTAGATAGTACAAGCTATCAAAACGGAGGAACATTACCCGATGTAATTACAATAACGGGAACCGGTGTAAGCACTATTGCCAAATGGACAGGTGAAACAAGCAGTGACTGGGATGATTGTACAAATTGGTTAAACTTAAAAGTTCCTTCCGCAGGTACTGATGTTGAATTTGTTTCTGACGACTGTTTTAATGATATTGTCATTCAACCGGGACAGACGGTAGCATGTAATAATTTGAATATCAGCGGAACAACATTGACTCATTCAATAAGGATTGAGGGGGATGCAACTGCGACCCTTGAAGTTCACGGAGATGTTATTATAGGAGGTCCTGCCGGTGTTCTTGATTGTGATGACGGTACAACAGCTGCTGACGGAACATTGAAAGTTTACGGAAATTGGAATGAAAATACCTCAGGAGGATTTTTACCCGGAAACTCAACCGTTGAATTTAACGGAGCTGTTACGCAATCCATTAACACTGTAGATACACAGGCAGATTTTTATAACCTTACAATTAATAATTCATCTGCAGGAGGCGTAACTTTATCTGATCCTGTATTAACAACCGGAACCTTAGGTCTGACAGCAGGTATATTAGATTTAAACGGCTTTGATATTACAATTTCAGGACCTTTTACCGGAACAAACGGTGTTTTTGGGGGCAACTCATTGTCTAACCTGACCGTAAACGGAACAGGAAATGTTACCTACGGATTTAGTTTCGCTGCACCGCAAGAACTTAGTATATTTAATATGAACAGAACCGGAGAAACGTCAATTTTATCAACTAATTTGACAGTTGGAACTTTACAAATAGATGCCGGTACCGTTGAATTATCTGCAGGAAAATATTATACTGTCAGTACATCTCTGATAAATACGCCCGGAGCAACAGGCTTAGTCTTAAAATCGGATGCAACAGGAACAGCTTCATTGATTCAGCCTTCATCAAATGTTCAGGCAACTTGTGAAAGATATCTTCCGGGGGGGCAATGGAATTATATTTTCAGTCCTCTGGATAATGTTGTAACAGGTATATTTAATGCGAATAACCTTAACTTTTATTGGTATGACGAAACTTCGGCTGATTATTGGGATGCTGCGACAATATACGGCACAACAGGTTGGACTCCTGAATCTAATGCAAATCTATCCGTAAATAAAGGTTATATTCAATATCATACGGCAACGAATACTTACAACTTAACCGGAGGAAATCTATACGACCCTGCTTCGGGAAGCAAAGTGTTTACATTATCTTATACCGATAACGGAACAGGTTCTGTCGGTTCTGACGGAGTTACAGCTGCTTGGGAAGACTTTGAAGGTTGGAACTTAATTGGAAATCCGTTTACCTCTGCTTTTGATTGGAACCAAGTAACGCTTTCAAATGTTGAAAATGTTGTTTATTACTATGACGGAACTGCTTCTAACTATAAATATTTCGGAGGCGGAACACTTTACAATCAGGGAATAACAGTAAACGGCGGCTCTCAGTTTGTTCCGGCAAATCAGGGCTTCTTTGTTAAAGCAACATCAACAAATAACGGAGCTTTTACACTTACTGTTCCGTTGTCTGCAAGAACACATAACGCACAAGCGTTTTGGAAAAAAACGGATAACCGCAATATTAATAATTTACTTAAATTAGCCGTAGAAAATTCCGGATTTACGGATGAGACCGTAATAAGAACTTTGTCTGATGCGACAGAAAATCATGATGTGAATTATGATGCGTATAAACTATTCTCTCTTGATAAAACAAAACCGATGTTGTTTTCTCGAAATTCGGATAACAGTCATTTTTATGCTATAAATACACTTCCCGAGTTTAGTGATGAGAAAATAATACCTCTCGGATTGTTTGCAGGAATAAGTGATAATTATACAATTCGCTTAGTTGAAAACACTTTCAATAAAACACATATTTATCTTGAAGACAAGGATATGAGCGAAATTGTTAATCTTAAAGTTACGGGAGAGTATAATTTTTGGCAAAATGCAACGGACTTCTCCGACAGGTTTAATATTAGGTTTAAGCTTAATACGGCACCGTTCCTGAGTGCACAAATTCCGGATCAGGTAATCTCGATAAACGAAAAATACATATACTCTGTTCCTGACAATGTGTTTGCAGATAATGATATTGGTGATGTTTTAACATTTAATGCAAGTTTAGAAAACGGAAAACCTCTTCCTGATTGGCTGGTATTTGACAGTAAATCGATGCAGTTTTTCGGAGTTCCTCAAAATACGGAAACTCTTAATGTTAAAATTACTGCAACGGATATTTTCGGTGCTTTTGTCTCTGATGTCTACAAATTAACCGTTACCTCTGCAAGCTTTATATCTGATATACAAGAAAATGAAATAAGAGTATATCCTAATCCTACAGACGGAAAATTTATAGTTGAAATTACAACTCCTGAAACAGGAACAATTTCGGTTGTTGATATATCAGGGAAAGTTATAATTATCAAAACTATGAACTCAAATCGTTCTGAAATTGATTTAAGTTCTTATCCTAAAGGTGTTTATATAGTTGATATAAATACGGGAACACAGTCAATTAAGAAAAGGATAATTTTAAAATAAAGAAAAATTAATAATTATTATAAACTTTTTGCCGAAACGGATTTTAATATTTGTTTCGGCAAATTTTAATTCAAAATAAAAAATGAAAAGAATTTTACTGTCAGCATTGTTACCTGTAATTTTTTCAGGTATGATTTTTTCACAAAAAATTTTGTTTGATAACACCAAATCCGAGACAGCATCAAATGCCGACTGGGTAATAGACCATACCGAACCGATTCCGTCTCCGGCACAATCAGGAATTACAAGCACAACTTCGGAAACATATTGGGACGGGGCTATATCTGCATGGGGCGTAGAAATGGTAAAAAGAGGGTTTACGGTTGAAACACTGCCTTCGTCAGGCTATATCTCTTACGGAAACAGCTCAAACTCACAGGACTTATCAAATTATGATATTTTTGTTGTCTGCGAACCCAATAATTTGTTTTCATCATCAGAAAAAGCAGCAATAATGAATTTTGTTCAAAACGGAGGAGGGCTTTTTATGGTTGCCGATCATGATAATGCAGACAGAGACGGAGACGGTTATGACGCCTATGATGCATGGAATGATTTAATAACAAATAATTCGGTAAACAGCAATAAAGCATTCGGAATGTTATTTACAAATCCTAATTACATAAATGATTATCCCAATTATAATATTGTTAATGACTCAAACGATCCTTTGCTTCACGGACCGGGCGGAGATGTTTACGGTATGGAGTTTCATGGTTCTGCATCAATGACGATTTATCCTGATATTAACTCAACGGTTAAAGGAGTTGTTTTCAGAACAGGTTATTCAACAACCGGCACCTCGGAAGTTATGGTTGCGTATTCAAGATACGGACAGGGAAAAGTTGTCGGTTTAGTCGACAGCTCGCCTGCTGATGACGGTACCGGTAATCCCGGAGATAATTTGTATTACGGGTGGGATGAAATAGATAACGGAATTTTAATCACTAACGCGACTTTGTGGTTGGCTGATAAAAATAGTTCCGTATATAATTCAGGGAAAACCGAAGTCAGTATTTATCCTAATCCTGTTGATGATTTAATTATTGTTAATTCAAATAAAGAAAAAATAAACAGTCTGAAACTTATAAGTTTAACAGGACAAATTTTAAAATTTAAAAAAACCGATAAAATAAGAGATATTTTAGATATTTCTGAACTCAGCAGTGGTATTTATTTTTTGAATATTGATTTAGAAAATAAAAAACTTACAAAAAAAATTATTGTAAAACACTGATAGTTATCATAAAAGTGTAACTTTACAAAATGCAAAAAAATACTCTGCATATTAAAAATATGGTTTGTATGCGATGTGTGTCAGCCGTAAAGAGAACACTTGAGTCTCTTGAAATTCCTTATGTTGATGTTAAATTAGGAGAAGTCGTATTAAATGTCAGCAAAAAGAACCTTAATATTGAACTTTTAGATTCTGAATTAAAAAGAATAGGTTTTGAACTTATTGATGATGATAAGAGTAAAATAGTAAATAAGATAAAAACAGAGATTATAAATTATATTTACTTTTCAGGCGATGTGGTCAGGAAAATTAATTTTTCTGACTATATCGCCGAAAAAACAGGTTTTAACTATCCGTATCTGAGCCGTTTGTTTTCATCTGTAGAGGCACATACAATTGAAAAATACTTAATTCTCCAAAAAATTGAAAAAGTAAAAGAACTGCTTGTTTATGACGAGTTAACTCTTTCCGAAATATCCTATGAACTTGATTACAGCAGTGTTCAGCACCTTTCAAGCCAGTTTAAATCTGTTACGGGCTTAACTCCTTCAGCTTTTAAAAAACTTACCGGTAAGAGCCGAAAACCTTTAGATAAAATATAGATATACCGAATTATTTTGTCAAAACTATATAAATCATTCCCTTAATTGTATGAAGATTTTACTTGCAAGCGCTTTAACTTTGCAATAAAATAAATACAATTATGAAACACCCGTGCTAAATAAAAATACAAAAAAATAATTAATGCAATTTCATGAATTTGAGAAATGCACTAATTCAACATGCGGGTGTTCCTATGTGACCTTTAAAAATTATAAAAATAAACACATGACACACAAATATATAATACAAGGTATGACTTGTGCCGGATGCGAAACAAATGTCAAAGATGCTTTAAGCAATTTGAATGAAATTTCCGACATAAAAGTCAATTTAAAAAAATCGGAAGTTCAGCTTAAAATGTCCGAACATATTTCTGTTGAAAAATTACAGGAAACTTTGATGAAAGCCGGATTGCATTACACAATTTATTTGCCCGGCAGCGAACCCGTTCAGGAACATAAGCATCAACATCATATTAAAAACGCAGATTTCAACGGTGGCGGAATTTTTTATTGCCCTATGCAATGCGAAGGCGATAAAACCTACGATAAATTCGGTTCTTGTCCGGTTTGCGGAATGGATTTAATCGAGCAAAAGCAAATAAGCACAAAAGCGGAATATACTTGCCCTATGCACCCCGAAATTATCAAAAATGTACCGGGTGCCTGTCCGAAATGCGGTATGGATTTAATTCCGGTTGAACCAGAAGAAAGCGAAGAAGACAAAACATATCTCGGGCTTCTGAAAAAAATGAAAATAGCAGTTATTTTTACACTTCCGATTTTTCTTATTGCTATGGCGGATATTTTGCAAAAGAATCCTTTGCTTGATATTATGAATCAACAAAATTGGAATATCCTTCAACTTGTGCTGTCGATTCCGGTTGTGTTTTATGCAACAAGAATGTTCTTTGAACGTGCATGGAGGTCAATTGTTACGTGGAATTTAAATATGTTTACGCTTATAGGCATAGGGGCGGGTGTAGCATTTATTTTCAGTGTATTTGCATTGTTTTTTCCGGATATTTTTCCCGAACAGTTTAAAACCGACAGCGGAACGGTATATGTTTATTTTGAAGCCGTTACGGTAATTCTTACGCTGGTTCTGCTGGGGCAGCTTTTAGAAGCAAAAGCACACAGCAAAACAAGCGGAGCTATTAAAGAATTGATGAAACTAGCACCTACGCAAGCAACCGTAATTATTGACGGAGAAGAAAAAGTGATTTCAATTCACGACATAAAAAAAGGCGATTTAATTCGCGTAAAACCCGGCGAAAAAATTCCCGTTGACGGAAAAATAACGGAAGGAAACAGCCATATCGACGAAAGTATGATTACCGGAGAACCCGTTCCGGTTGATAAAACAATCGGAGATAAGATCAGTTCCGGAACCATAAACGGAAATCAATCTTTTGTTATGAAAGCCGAAAAAGTCGGTTCCGAAACCCTGCTTTCACAAATTATAAAAATGGTTAACGAAGCAAGTCGTTCTCGTGCTCCTATTCAAAAATTGGCAGATAAAATATCAAAATATTTTGTGCCTATTGTGGTTCTTATTGCAGCGTCAACTTTCGGCGTTTGGGCAGCTTTCGGACCCGAACCTGCCTATGTGTATGCTTTTGTAAATGCTGTTGCAGTGCTTATTATTGCTTGCCCTTGTGCTTTGGGCCTGGCAACTCCTATGGCTGTTATGGTCGGAGTAGGGAAGGGGGCTCAATCCGGTATTCTGATAAAAAATGCCGAAGCTATTGAGAAAATGGACAAAATTGACGTTCTTATTACCGATAAAACGGGAACACTTACCGAAGGAAAACCCTCGCTTGAAAAAATAAAAGCAGCGGAAGGCGAAGATGAGCAATATTTACTGAAAAAAGCAGCTTCATTAAATACACAAAGCGAACATCCGCTTGCAGAAGCGGTTGTCAAGTATGCCAAAAAAGAAAATATTGAATTTGAAGAAGTTAAAGACTTTAAGGCGATTGCGGGAAAAGGAGTTGTCGGGTTGGTAAATAATGAAAAAATTGCCGTCGGTAATTCAAAATTAATGCTTGAAATAAAAGGGGAAATACCAGAGCAGTTGAAAAGCGAAGTTGAAGCAGAGCAAAAACTCGGAAAAACAGTTTCCTATATTTCCGTAAACGGAAAGGTTCTCGGGTATATCACAATCAGCGATGCAGTTAAAAAAACAAGTAAAAATGCCGTTCAGGAACTTATAAAACAGGGAGTTGAAGTGATAATGCTCACCGGCGACAATAAAAATACGGCAAAAGCAGTAGCCGATGAATTGAATATTTCCGGTTTTAAAGCCGAATGTTTGCCGGAAGATAAGCTCAACGAGATTAAACGTTTACAAGCCGAAGGTAAAATCGTTGCCATGGCAGGCGACGGCATAAATGATGCTCCGGCATTGGCACAATCCGATATCGGTATTGCAATGGGCACAGGAACCGATGTAGCAATCGAATCGGGAGAAATAACTTTAATGAAAGGCGACTTAAACGGCATCGTAAAAGCCAAAAAACTCAGCCATGCAATTATGCGAAATATTAAACAAAATTTATTCTTTGCATTTATTTATAATGTGCTGGGAGTTCCGGTAGCCGCCGGTGTTTTATTTCCCGTTTTCGGAATATTACTGTCGCCGATGATTGCTGCTGCCGCTATGAGTTTCAGCTCGGTTTCGGTAATTTCAAATTCTTTGAGGTTAAAGAATATCAGATTGTGAAAAAACATTATTTTAGCATTTTGATATGAAACAACATTGTAATGAAAACAAATTCGGGTAAAACAGATACAGTAAAAGACTTTAGGCAACATTGGAATAAAAAATATATAAAAACTCCGGACGAAGAATTGGGCTGGTATGAAACAGAACTTACACCGACTTTAAAACTAATTTCAGAAACCTGCTTGGATAAATCTTCCCGAATTTTAATTGTCGGAGCCGGGACAGCAATGCTTATCGACAAACTTTTGGAATCGGGATATAAAAACTTAATTGCAACAGACATAAGCGAAGTTGCACTGGATAAACTAAAAAGCAGAGTCGGAAATGAACGGGTTCAATACATTATAGACGATTTAATAAACCCTGTAAAATTAAAGAACATAGACCCCGTTGATTTGTGGATAGACAGAGCCGTTCTTCATTTTTTTATTGAAGAAAAAAACAGAGAAACCTATTTTAAATTATTGAAAAATACCATAAGAAAAAACGGATATGCTTTAATGGCTCAGTTTAATCTTAGTGGTGCAGATACATGCTCAGGTTTACTGATATATAAATATGACGAGAAAATTCTTGCAGCCAAACTCGGAAAAAACTTTAAATTAGTTTCTCACTTTAATTATATATATACTATGCCGTCAGGAGATAAAAGACCGTATATTTATACTCTTTTTAAAAAAGTAAAAAACTGACATATTAATATTTTACAGAATTATATAAAAATAAAACAAAATTAT
>CAMZKI010000185.1 GCA_947311125.1 uncultured Chlorobiota bacterium | reverse complement strand
TCATTTTATGAAAAAGAATAAACCCTAAATCGCTGTATTTATATTTTTTTCTTTTACGGAGTTCTGATTTATATATTTTTTCATAAATCGTATCTGTATAAGATTTTGTTATATAAAGATTATCAGCTACTTGTATAGGGTATTTTTCAGATTTATAATCAGAATATATCTCAGGATTCAGTTTTGTGTGTTTTTCATCTTCATAAGTATCAAGATAAAAAGGTATCCAGGGTTTAAGTCTTGCCTGATGAGCCAAAATATCTTTAATTATTATATTTTCCTTATTTGTTCCTTTAAGTTCAGTCAGATAAGATGATAATTTTGCATTAATATCAAGTTTATTTTCTTCATACATTTTCATAATAACAGGCAATGTCCCTGCAATTTTTGTAACTGAAGCAAGGTCGAATATATCGGTTATTTTTGTTTTCTTAAGTCTTTTATATGTATGGTAACCAAATGATTTTCTGTAAAATACAATACCTTTTTTTATCCCGATTATAACGCCTCCCGGAGTTGCTCCCCGTGCTATTGCATCAAGCATAACAGAATCAATTTTTTTCAGGGTATCTTTATCTATGTTCAGTTCTTCAGGCACGGAATATTTAAGCCTGTTTCGTATAAACAATTTTCCGCTTCCGGCAGGAAATAATTTACCTGCAGAAACGGGAAGTTTTCCTTGTGCCGTTATGCCTCCGAAAAGAAGTTGTGCGGAGAGGTCGCGTGTAATTTTTCTGTCGTTGTATGAAACTAAAACTGCTTGTAAGTTTTCGGGATTTTTAAAATTTCTGAGAACGTAAGGATTTCCGAAAATTACAAGTATGACTTTTGTTTTTCGGGAAAGTTTATCTACAAAATCAACAGTTTTTGTGTTAACCCCGAAATGAGGAGGTTTTCGACTCATTTGGTGAATACTTACAATTACTTTATCGTATTTTGCAAGTTGTTCTATTTTTGCGTCAAATATTTTTATGTCTGAATTTTTTCTTATCGAATAGTTGTCAACATCGTCATATTGTAACAGCCTTTTCTGAAAATTGCTTATTAAACCGTTTCCTGCGGAAATTGATGCAATTTTGTCGGTATCAAGATTTTTAAAAGGTATTATGCGTTTTTTGTTTACTGCCAAAGTAAGAGCTGCTTCAGTAAGTTTTCTGTTAAGGTATTTTGCATAGTCTGAATTCAAATCTTCATAAATATTTTCGATTTCAACAGGTTTAAATTTGTTAAGCTGCATCCATTGTTTGGCAATAAGTATTTTTTTGCAGCGTTTATCTATCTCTTTTTGTGATATTTTTCCTGATTTTATTGCATTTTTTATTTTTCTGAAAGCCAAAGGAACATCTTTCGGCATAAGTAATATATCAACACCTGCAAGCAAAGCGGCAACTTCGGTTTCTCCGGGTTTGTAATATTTGGTAACACCGTGCATTCCGAGAGCATCGGTAAAAATGAGACCTTTAAAGCCCAAATCATTTTTCAGCAAATCGGTAACCACAGGTTTTGAAAGGCTTGATACCGAATTTGTTGCCGAATCAAGCGAAGGAATATTGAGGTGAGCTATCATAACCCCTCCCAACCCGTTATGTATAAGCTCTTTAAACGGATACATTTCTAAAGTATCGAGTCGTTTTTTTGTATGTGTAATAACCGGCAGGTCTTTGTGAGAATCGACATTTGTATCGCCGTGTCCGGGAAAATGTTTACCTGTTGCCAGTATTCTGTTATTTTGTAAGCCTACCATATATGCCGTTCCTTTACGGGCAACATTTTGTTTTTGCTCGCCGAAAGAACGGCTGTTAATAACAGGGTTGCCCGGATTATTGTTTACGTCAATTACGGGTGCAAAATTTATGTTTACTCCGATACGTTTACATTGCCGGGCAACTTCTTTTCCGAACTCTTCGATAAGCATATCATTTCGTATTGCACCGAGCATCATTTGTCGCGGATAATTTACGGTGTTTTTTATTCTCATTGAAAGCCCCCATTCATAATCACCGGCAATCATAACGGGTATTTTACTTACAGACTGATAGTAATTTGTAAGTTTTGCTTGCTTAACGGCATCGCTTTTAAAAAAAATTATGCCTCCTATGTTATATTTTTTTATAAGCTCAGTAACTTTTTCTTTATCCGGGTTTCCTTGTTCGGGATATGCGGCAACCATAAATAATTGCCCGAGACGTTCGTCCGGAGTCATTGTTTTAAAAACCGAATCTGCCCAGGAGAATGAATATTCTTTTTCTGTTTTGGTATTTACGGTTTTTAAGTGAGAGTAACTTTGAAGTATGAAAAAAATTAGTGTGATTGATAAGAAATTTACTATTTTCAGTAATGTATTTTTTTTAATTGTCATCAGTATCGAAAATTGCTGTTTAAATTATTTGTTTTAATCTTTAGCATTGCAAAATTAATATTTTGAGCGATAAAAAAAAGCCGCAATAAAGCGGCTTATCAAATTCTGTTACGTTTTTTTATTCGGCAACTTTTAAAATATTATCAATACAAGATTGTTTCGGACTCTTCAGGGATCTTTTAAAAGCGAAATACAACAAACCGGAAATTCTGTCGTGCATATTATTGTTTGAATATGAAATAAGAGTTTGCAATTTTTTCCGATATGTAACAGAAAAATAAAAAGTAAAAAGTTTTTTCATACACGCATTTTATTTTGTTAGAAACTAAATTCAAAATAGTAACGTGAGAAAATTAATAATATTTTTTAATTGCAAATATTTAACAAGCGTTATTCTTGCGAAACAATTTTAGTTGCAGTAACAGTATT
>CAMZKI010000184.1 GCA_947311125.1 uncultured Chlorobiota bacterium | reverse complement strand
TTAATTTTAGAAAAAAATATCAGTCAGTCAGTTTTTTTTTATTAAGCAAATACTTATATTTACTTTTGAAAAATATTTAAAGTTTGATTAATGGATTTATCAATAGTAATATCTTTATTAAACGAAGAAGAGTCTTTGCCGGAATTATATAATTGGATAGTCAAAGTCTGTAAAAGTAATAACTTGACTTATGAAATTATAATGATTGATGACGGCAGCAAGGATAATTCGTGGAAAGTGATTGAGAATTTATCTGAAGAAGATAAAAATGTAAGAGGAATTAAATTTATCAAAAATTACGGAAAATCAGCAGCTATATACGAGGGTTTTGCTGCGGCAAAAGGCGATGTGGTTATAACAATGGATGCTGATCTGCAGGATAACCCCGAAGAAATCCCCGAACTTTATAAAATGATTAAAGAAGACGGCTTTGATTTGGTTTCGGGATGGAAAAAAAAGAGATATGATCCTGTTTTGAGTAAAAATCTGCCGAGTAAGTTATTTAATTTTACTGCACGTAAAGTGAGCGGGTTAAAACTGCATGATTTTAACTGCGGCTTAAAGGCATATAAAAACGAAGTGGTAAAAAGTATTGAAGTTTACGGTGAAATGCACAGATATATTCCTATTTTAGTAAAACAGGCAGGTTTCACAAAAATAACCGAGAAGGTTGTTAAACATCAGGAAAGAAAATACGGAAAATCAAAATTCGGGATAGAAAGATTTATTAACGGTTTTTTGGATTTGCTTTCAATTACTTTTATTACCCGTTTTGCAAAGCGCCCGATGCATTTTTTCGGAACAATAGGATCTTTCAGCTTTTTTTTAGGGTTTGTAATTTTAACGTATTTGTCGGTTGCAAAAATATTCTGGTCTGAATATTCAATGACTCAGAGACCTTTATTCTTTCTTGGTTTGCTTTCAATTGTTTTCGGAACGCAACTTTTTATGACGGGTTTACTTGCCGATTTGGTTTCAAGAACTTCGCAAGACAGGAATAAGTATAAAATTGATAAAAAACTGAATCTTTAGGATATAATATTTTACAGTTTCTTTATGTTATCTGCCGGAAATGCGTCAGGCGTAGTTTCTGTATCTAAAATGAGTTCTTTCAAGTCTTTTGACGGAACCGAAATTTTAAATATATCTTCTTCATTTTTCCAAATATCCGCTTTTTTATTAAATTGTTTGATTTTTCCGTCATTGTAAACGGCTTTTAAATGCACCGGGACAGGAAATCTTGTTTTATTTTTTATTACAACTTCAGTTTCTTTTTCGGAAATATTTATTTTATCTATACTTAAATCGGCATATCCGAGATTGAAGAACCATGGCTCCCAGAACCAAGCTAAATCTTCATCCGCAATTTCATTAAAAGTAAAGAAAAAATCAAAAGGTATCGGATGCTTTCCGCTCCAGCGTTTTATAAATAAATTAAGCCCTTTTGTAAACTTTTCTCTGCCGAGATAATTATAAAGCAAATAAAAAGCTGTTGAAGAACGATTGTATGCATGAAAGCGATATGCGTTTCTGCCTACATTATTACTGCTTATCATCATAGGAACATCAATATAAGTTCCGGCTGATTTATTATAAGCGGCAATATTTCTTTTAAAAAGAATAAAATCATCATCTTCAGAATATTTTTCAACGATAAATTGAGGAAAAAAAGTAATTAAACCTTCATCCATCCATGCATATTTTTGTTCATTAAGTCCGGTATAAAAAGGAAAATAAGAATGTCCTGTTTCATGAGCAGTTAAATAAATTGTTGATGTTAAACTTCCGGTTTCTCCGCAATTTGTCATTCCCGGAAATTCCATTCCGCCGCCGCCGTTGAAATCAGTAATTTGCGGATACGGATACGGTATGCCGGGTATCTCTTCCGTAAAGAATTTTAAGGTATTTTGTGTAATTCTGACCACTTTTTTAAAGTTTTCGGAAGAGGGTTTATAAACTGCATTAACGTAAACTCTTCTGTTTCCGGATTTTATACTTGAAGCGTCCCAAAGATATGTTTTGCTTACGGCAAAAGCAAAATCGGGTGTTTGTTCCGATTTGAATTTCCAAGTATGAAAATCAGCTTTTTTCATAATATTACCGACTTTCCTGTCTTGTTCCGTTATTATATGAATGACGCTGTCTGTTTTTCTTGAATCTTTAATCTTCCGAATAAACTTATCTGAATATAACTCGGTCATATTTTTTAAAAGCCCCGTTGACCATATCTGATAATTTCCCGGAACGGTAATATCAACTTCATAATTTCCGAAATCATTGTAAAACTCCTGACTTCCTGTATGTCCGTAAGTATTCCACCCTACAATATCATCGTAAACGGCAACTTTTGGAAACCAATAAGCAATAAAGAAATTATCTTTTTCGTAAGTTCCTTGACGAATAGATGTTTTTAGCGGAATTATCAGTTCCCACTTAATTTCAATTTTTGCAGTTGAGCCCGGAATTATTTTATCAGGTAAATTTATTTTTAATATGGACTGCCTGTTTGTAATATTTTTAGAATTTAAATCAATATTTTTTCCGTTTAGTCTTATCTCTTTTATATTTACTCCGTCTGTAATATCAGAGAAGCCTATATCCCAATCTCTGGCATTCCCTTTTTTATATAAATCCTGATATAAATTAAAAACTATTTTTATCAATGTATCGGGACTGTTATTAGTGTAATCAATAATTTCTGTACCTTTAATAATTCTTGTTTCAGGATTAAAATATGCTCTTATTTTATAATCTGTTTTATTTATAAAATAATTTATTCCCGGTTCTCCGGTAAATGAACGTGTTTTTTTCCCGTAAGCACTGCGAATTTCTTTTTGCATGAACAAATCTTCGGTCTTTAATTGTGACAGTAAAATCATTGGGATTAAAACAGAGACAGTGAGAAATATTACTTTTTTTATAATTTTATGCATATCAGAAAATGTTACAAAAGCAAATTTGCAATTTTTTTCAGAAAAACAAAGATAAATCTACGTACTTTATTTTTTTACCTACGAATTACAGTCTTCAATTATGAAAAATACAATAAATTAAACTTTGTGATTTTGTTAACAAAAAGTTAACATTAAAAGTGTCATTTTTTGGTATTAATTTGAAGTAAAGTTTTAATTTTGTATTTTCTCAAAACATAGTTTTAAAACAACTTATGCAAAAAAAGAGCGGGCTTGATATAGAGCTCGGAAACAAGTCTTCAAAAATCGCCTACAACTATGCGATTGAGACTTTCCAAAACAGAAAAGGAAAGAGAGGAGCCGTCGCCTCTAAATCAAAAGGCGGATTTTCAAACTTATTAATTTTCGGAAAAGAACGTATCGGCATA
>CAMZKI010000183.1 GCA_947311125.1 uncultured Chlorobiota bacterium | reverse complement strand
ATAAAAAATGGGAAAAAGGAATTTTTTAAAAGTTATAGGTCCGGGACTTTTATGGGCAGGTGCCGCCATAGGTGTTTCTCATATTGTACAATCAACGAGAGCAGGTGCCGGTTTCGGATTTGCATTAATTTGGGTAATTATTATTGCAAATATTTTGAAGTATCCTTTTTTTGAATTTGCACCTCGCTATGCTGCTTCAACAGGCGAAAGTTTAATAGAAGGGTATAAAAGATTGGGAAAACCGGCAGTTTGGGTTTATGCTTTTATTACGATTTTTACTATGTTTTTTTTAATGTCTGCCGTAACAATAGTAACTGCCGGAATTTTTGCAAATATTTTTCACAGTAACTTACCGATTAATTATTGGGCTGTTATCATTATTTTGATTTTGGCGGCAGTTGTTGCCGCAGGCAGATATTCCGCTATAGATAAGTTTGTGAAGTTTATTATTGTTTTACTGTCAATATCTTCAATAATTGCAGTTGTTTCAGCTTTTTCATCGGGTTATCATCCTAATCCTAAATTTGAACATAGATTTAACAGGGTTACGGATATAGGTTTTTTACTGGCTCTTGTAGGATGGATGCCTACGGCAATCGATGTTTCGGTATGGCATTCGGTATGGACAATTGCTAAAAAGAAGGAAACAGGATATGCCCCGAAACTGAAAGAATCATTACTGGATTTTAAAATAGGATATTTCGGAACTGCTGTGCTGTCTCTGTTTTTTTTGTCTCTCGGAGCATTAATAATGTACGGCTCCGGTGAAACTTTTTCTGACAGTGGAATTACTTTTGCAGGACAATTGATAAATTTATTTACCGAAAGTATAGGGCCTTGGGCTTATTACATAATTGCAATTGCAGCATCGGCAACTATGATAAGCACAACCGTAACATGTTTGGATGCATATCCCAGGGTTTTGGAACCGACTGCAAAAATTATAATTCCAAAATTAAACCATGAAAAAAGTACAAAAAAAATACAAATATTTTGGCTGGTAATTGTTACCGGCGGAACAATAATAATCTTTCTGTTCTTTTTGGGAAATATGAAGCAGATGGTTGATATTGCAACCATAATTGCTTTTTTGACGGCACCTGTTTTAGGCTGGTTAAATTTAAGAGTTATTAGTTTGGATATTGTACCGCCGAAAGCACGTCCGAGTAAATTTTTGATTGTTTTAAGTTGGCTCGGATTGTTTTTTCTTTCGGCATTCGGCATTTATTTTTTATATATTCGTTTTTATGTATCTGCTTAAATTAATTTTATGAGTACACTTGGAAATATTTTGTGGCTTATATTCGGCGGTTTCTTTATTTCATTAGCTTATTTTTTGAGCGGTGTTGTTTTATTAATTACTATTATCGGTATTCCTTTCGGGCTGCAATTGTTTAAGATTGGAAGTTTTGCTTTGTTACCTTTCGGTTATGAGGCTGTTCCGAGAGAAAAACAGTCCGGATGTTTATCTGTTTTATTTAATATTTTATGGCTGTTTACCGGAGGTTTATCCTTGGCTGTAACCCATGCCGTTTTAGCACTTTTTTTTGCAATAACAATAATAGGAATTCCTTTTGCATCGCAGCATTTGAAGTTAGCGGGTTTAGCTTTGACACCTTTCGGTTATAAAGTTATTGAAAAAGAAGCCTGATTTTTATTTTCTTACTAAAAAATTAAAACCAATGAAAAAGTTTTTTAAAATTTTGTTCTTATTAATAATCTTATTTGCCGGGTTATTCTATGTCTATATTAAATTTATTTCTCCCGTTAATATGAAAAAATCCATGACTATGGTTCCGGATGATGCAATTATGATAATTGAAACAGAGAATCTTGCAGAAGCATGGACGGAAATAAGCAGCAGTAAAGTGTGGGAGTATCTTCTTAAAAATCCGTATTTTAATGATTTGAACGAAGATTTTGATATGCTTAATAATTATTTGAAGGACAATAATATTGCTGATTTTATGCTTAAAAAAAGAAGCTTGATTATGTCTTTACATATGATTTCGGCTGCCGATTGGGACTTTCTGTTTGTTGTAGATCTTCAAAATCTTGCTCAGATTAAAAAAATAGGATTAAAAGATATCCTGAAAAATGCAGAAGGATATAAAGTAAAAGACAGAAAATATAAAGACGAGACTATTTATGAACTGACTGATGAGATGAACCCGTCAGATGTTATATATATGACAATCAGTGATAACCTTTTGGTTGTTTCATTCACGGGAGCTTTACTCGAGAAATCAATAGATCAGAAAAACAGTAATTTTTGGGAAAGAGATAAAGATTTTATAAAAGTAACTGACAAATTATACGGAGAGGAACTTTTTAGAATGTATTTTAATTATTCTCAACTTGATAATTTCAGTAAAGTTTATCTTACAGAAGAATCAGAAACAACTAAAATGCTTTCTAATTCACTTGTATATACGGGATTTAATATCGACTTAAGAGATGAAATGCTTAGTTTTGACGGTTATACTTCGGTAGATTCGATAGGTTCTTACGTAAAAGCTTTGGCAAATATAAAACCGGGAAGAATAACGGCATGGCAAATTATGCCGAAACAAACAGCGATGTATTTTTCTATGGGTTTCAGTAATTTTTTTGATTTTTACTATAATCTTACCAAACAATACGAAGAAGGTAATGCAGAAGATATGGAAGATATTAAAGAAAATATTGCTAAAACAGAACGATTGCTAGGTATAAGTCTTCATGATGATTTCTTTAATTGGATAGGAGAAGAAATAGCAGTAGTCAAATTAAGACCCGGAAAGAAAACACGCCCTGAAGACTTATACCTAGCAATCGTTCTGTTTTAGCAATATTTTCTTTAATATCTTCCATATCTTCTGCATTACCTTCTTCGTATTGTTTGGTAAGATTATAGTAAAAATCAAAAAAATTACT
>CAMZKI010000182.1 GCA_947311125.1 uncultured Chlorobiota bacterium | reverse complement strand
TAACTTTACGGAAAAAGATAATGAACGTCTTAAAGGTGTAAGCAGAATACGTTCGCTGGATATTTTGCTTGAAATTGGAGGATTAAATTTTGATGACGAAGTAAAACAACGATTTGCCGAAAATAAAAACAAAAAATATCTCGAATATATTTTAAAAATGACACCTGATGAAATTTTGCCCGGTGTTATTGATTTTTTGAGAGATTTACAAAGCAAAAACATAAAAATCGCTCTCGGTTCGGCAAGTAAAAATGCAATGACAATTTTAAACCAACTAAAATTAAAAGATTATTTTGAAGTTATTATAGACGGAACAAAAGTGAGCAAAGCAAAACCCGACCCTGAAGTTTTTCTCAAAGCTGCGAAAGAATTAAGAGTTAAGCCTGGAGAATGTATCGTTTTTGAAGATGCCGAAGCAGGCATTGAAGCTGCAATAAACGGCAAATTTAAATGCGTGGGTATCGGTTCTCCGAAAACTTTAAGTAAAGCTGACTATGTTATCAGTAATTTTAAAAACATCTCTTTTGATGATATAATTAAACAACTGTAAATTAAAAATGAAACAATATATAAAACACGCCCCCTGGAAAGTTATTGAAGAAGGACTGTTACCGGAATATAACAAAGTATCAGAAAGTATATTCAGTCTAGGCAACGGAAAAATCGGACAAAGAGGCAATTTTGAAGAATATTATTCAGGCGAAACCCTTCAGGGAAATTATATTTCAGGAATTTATTACCCGGATAAAACACGTGTAGGGTGGTGGAAAAACGGCTATCCCGAATATTTTGCAAAAGTCCTTAACGCTCCGGACTGGACAGGTATAAAAATAGCAATAAACGGACAAAAATTAGACTTACATACCTGTAAAATTACGGAATTTAAACGTGTTCTGAATATGAAAAAGGATACCTCAGAAAACGTTACACGGCAGAATTTCCCGACGGAAAAAAAATTAAGATAAAATCAAAACGTTTCCTAAGTATCGTAAACGATGAACTCGGTGTTATAAAATATTCGGTCGAACCCCTTAATTTTGACGGAAAAATTGAAGTTATTGCAGACATTAACGCAGATATATCAAATCAAGATTCTAATTATGATGAAAAATTTTGGATTGAAATTGAAAAATCTGCAGCCGTAAAACCATACGTAATTTCAGAAACTAAAAAAACATTTTTCAGAGTTTGCACAGCTGTCGATATCAAAACAACTTTCAATAATAAAGAAATTTCACTGTCAGACTTTGAAAAAATCGAAAAGAAAAAATATGTCGGATTTAAGTTCTCCTTGCCCGTAAAGAAAAATAAGAAAACAATAATCTATAAATTTGCAGCAGTTACTTCGTCAATGTATTACGATAAAAATATCCTTGCAAAAGTTGCCTATGATGTTTTGGAATATGCTGAAGACAAAGGTTACGATAATTTATTAAAAGAACAAGAACAAGCTTGGCAAAAAAAGTGGGAAGAAAGCGATATAATAATTGAAGGAGATGTTGCAGCACAACAAGGCATTCGTTTCAACATATTCCAGCTCAACCAAACATATACAGGACAAGACGAACGCCTTAATATTGGACCTAAAGGATTTACGGGAGAAAAATACGGTGGGTCAACATATTGGGATACAGAAGCTTACCTTCTGCCGTTTTATTTAAGCACCGCAGATGAAAAAGTAGCAAAACAACTCTTAAAATACCGCTACAACCATCTCGAAAAAGCAATAGAAAATGCCGAAAAACTCGGATTCAAAGACGGTGCCGCATTATACCCTATGGTTACCATAAACGGTGAGGAATGCCATAACGAATGGGAAATAACTTTTGAAGAAATTCACCGAAACGGTGCAATTGCATATGCAATAAAAGATTATATACGATACACCGGAGATAAAAATTATCTGACTGAATACGGTTTGGAGGTTCTTATCGGAATTTCAAGATTTTGGGCTCAAAGAGTTAATTTTTCAGAAGATAAACAAAAATATGTTATGCTCGGAGTAACAGGACCTAACGAATATGAAAATAACGTAAATAACAACTGGTACACAAACCTCTTGGCGTGCAAAACAATGCAATACACAATTGACAGCATAAATTGGGTAAAAGCAAATAATCCGGAGAAATACAACCAAATAATCGAAAAAACAAACTTCAGGGAAGAAAAAGAAATAAAACAATGGACGAAAATATTTACAAATATGTATTTCCCTTATGACGAAAAGAGAAAAATTTTTCTGCAACAAGACGGTTTTCTCGACAAAGAAATAAAACCCGTTTCCGAACTTTCGCACCTCGAACGCCCTATACATCAACATTGGTCGTGGGACAGAATTTTACGTTCTTGTTACATAAAACAAGCCGATGTTTTGCAGGGAATATACTTTTTTGAAGAAGATTATGATACAGAAACTATTCGCAGAAACTTTGATTTTTACGAACCTCTAACTGTGCATGAAAGTTCACTTTCATCATGCATCCACTCAATTATCGCCGCAAAAACAGGAGATGAAAAAAGAGCCTATAATTTCTATTTAAATGCCGCCCGACTGGATTTAGACGACTACAACAACGATACCGAGGACGGTTTACATATTACGAGTATGGGCGGAACATGGATGACGATAATTAAAGGTTTTGCCGGAATGCGAATAAAGAATAACAAATTAAGTTTTCTTCCTTTTATCCCCGAGCAATGGAAACTATATTCATTTAAAATACGTTTCAGAAATGTTTTATTGAAATTTGAGGTATCAAAAGAATCCCTCAAAATAGAGAACCAAAGCAATTATGACATTGACCTTATAATATTTGGCAACAGTCGGTTAGTTAAGAAAAATTCAGTTTCGGAAATTGCATTGAGGCAAAAAAGCAGTTGATTTTTCAGAATTATACAAATCAATAAATTTTTTAAATAATGAAAAAACTAATTTTTTCAGTTCTCTTACTTCCGCTAATTTTCATTTATTCATGTAATGACGAGCAAATATCTCAAGAGTTCAAATTTCCGGATATAAACCCGATTTTCGGATTAGCAAGCCCGATAAGTCTTAATACTGACACAACAACGATTTTTATAAGAGACTATTTTCCTGAAGATTACTCATTTGACAGCATTGTATGCAACAAAAGCCTGAAAATAAAATTATCGGAAGACAGTTCTGTAATAAAATTAATCGTCATTTCTGACAATTTACCCGAATTAAGCACTTTAAGATTTTATTTGCCCGGTATATATCAGGATATTTTACTGAAAAAATCCGAAAAAATAAAATATCATTTTACTTTTAACCCAAAAGATAAAAAATACAAAAAAGTTCAACTGAAAGGCGAAATGAATGCATGGAACCCGAATAATACGAATTTGAAATTTGAAAAAGGTATTTGGAAAACAAAAATTATTGCCGAACCGGGAAAATATCAATATCTCATTGTTGCAGACGACAAAGAACTGCTCGACCCTGCAAACCCCAAAAAAATAAGTAACGGTATGGGCGGATTTAATTCCGTAATGACAATAGGAAATACAAATAAAAGTAAATCACCTGAGTTATATACAAAATCAACAAATGATAATATTATTTACATCGGATATAAAAATGACATAAAAAATCTCATTGTCTTCTATAAAAACTTTAAACTTGACAATAGTTTTGTCAAAAAAACAAACAACAACACATATAGAATAATTATTCCCGATGATGCAAAAGACCAAAAAAGGACATTTATAAGAGTTTATGCCGCAAATGATTACGGTTTTTCTAACGATTTAATGATACCGCTTGACAAAGGAAAAGTTATTGACGAAGTTACAAAACTTACACGAACTGACTTTGAAGCTGCAACAATTTATAACATTTTTATCGACAGATTTTTTGACGGCGACACTGCCAATAACAGACCTGTACCCGACAAACGCATATTACCGAAAGCAAACTATATGGGAGGCGATATAAAAGGTGTAATAAAAAAAATAAAAGACGGTTATTTTGAAAATTTAGGCATTAATACAATATGGATTTCGCCGATTGTTAAAAATGTTGAAGGTGCATACGGTAATTATCCCTGTCCGAAAACAAAATTCTCGGCATATCACGGCTATTGGCCCGTATCTTTTACATTAATTGACGACCATTTCGGAAATGAAGAAGATTTTAAAGAACTTGTTAAAACAGCTCACGAAAACAATATGAACGTTCTGTTGGATTTTGTTGCAAATCACGTTCACGAAAAACACCCCTACTACAAACAGCATCCGGAGAACGTAACTCAACTGCACCTGCCTGACGGAACATTAAACCTCGAGCGCTGGGACGATCACCGACTTACTACATGGTTTGATGTATTCCTTCCCTCTCTTGATTTAACAAAACCTGAAGTTTATAATATGCTGTCCGACAGTGCAGTATATTGGATAAAAAAATACAATCTTGACGGTTTCCGACACGATGCAACAAAGCATATACCGAATATTTTCTGGCAAACACTCACAAAAAAACTCAAAACACAAGTTGAAATTCCCGAAAACAGACGAATATATCAAATAGGAGAAACCTACGGCAGCCCCGAACTCATAAGCAGCTATGTTAACTCCGGACAACTTGACGCACAATTTGACTTCAATATTTACGATGCTTTCATACAAGCTGTTGCAGGAAACTCATCTTTTAAACATCTTTCAGAAGTTTTAAATACAAGTTTCAAATACTACGGTTACCATAATTTAATGGGAAACATTACCGGAAATCAAGACAGAGGACGATTTATTTCATATGCCGGAGGAACTTTAAAATTTGATGAAGATGCTAAACTTGCCGGATGGACTCGAGATATAGAAGTCGGAAATCCGATTGCTTATCAAAAAGCAAAACAGTTAGCAGCATTTATTTCTACCATTCCCGGTGTCCCCGTTATTTATTACGGCGATGAAACAGGTATGCCCGGAGGTAACGACCCCGACAATCGCAGAATGATGAAGTTCGACAAACTCAACTACAGGCAATACGATTTAATGTCAACATTTTCACGCCTTTTACAATTCAGAAGACATAATTTGCCTTTAATTTACGGTGACTTTAAATTTCTTGAAATATCTGATGACATTATTATATATCAACGAAACTATTTCGGACATTTTATAATTGTTGCATTAAATAAAGCACATCAGGATTACAAAGCAAATATCAAAATTGATAAACGCTTCGAAACCGAAAAATTATACGCCGAAACAACAACAGAATTTAAAATAAAAGACAATGAGGCAGAATTTATAATTCCGGAAAACGGTTTTGTTATTCTGGCAAACAATACTTTAAGTTTTTAAAATAATTTCAAACTTTTTAACCATATAAAAAATGAAAAAAATAATTTTCGCAGGACTCATTTTATCTGTATTACTGACAATATCCTGTCAAAATGAAAGTTCTGACAACACAACAAATACAAAGGACTCATTAAAACTGACTACATACAAATTTCCCGAAAGAACAAAAAAATCAAACATTTACGAAGTAAACATAAGGCAATATACACCGGAAGGAACATTTAAAGCGTTTGAAAAACATATACCAAGGTTAAAAAAAACAGGAGTAGACATCCTTTGGCTTATGCCGATTTTTCCAATTTCTGAAAAAAACAGAAAAGGAACTTTGGGAAGCTATTATGCCGTTGCCGATTATAAAAAAGTAAATCCCGAATTCGGCACGGAAAAAGACTTACATAATTTAATAAAAACAGCACATAAAGACAGTATGCTTGTAATTCTTGACTGGGTGGCAAACCATACGGGTTGGGACAATCCTTGGGTCACCGAACATCCCGAATGGTATACACACGACAGCACCGGACATATCATTTCTCCCGTTCCCGACTGGACAGACGTTGCCGATCTCAATTATGACAACAAAAATATGCGTAACGAAATGGTAAACTCAATGAAATATTGGGTTGAAAATTTTGACGTTGACGGTTTCAGATGTGATGTAGCGATGATGGTTCCTACCGATTTTTGGGACAGCGCCCGCGTTGAACTTGACAAAGTAAAACCCGTTTTTATGCTTGCCGAAGCAGAACAAAAAGACCTTACAAAAAAAGCTTTTGATATGATTTATGCTTGGAATTTTCATCACATAATGAACGAAATTGCAAAAGGAGAAAAAAATGCAGAAGATTTAAGAAAATATTTTGAAAAAGACCAAAAAGAATACCCTCAAAAAGTTTACAGAATGTCTTTTACTTCAAATCATGATGAAAATTCTTGGAATGGAACCGTTTTTGAAAGAATGCCCGACAGTTACAAAACATTTGCGGCTCTAACATTTGCTGCACCGGGTATGCCTCTTATTTACGGCGGACAAGAAGCAGGATTAAATAAACGACTCCGATTTTTCGACAAAGATACAATTGATTGGAG
>CAMZKI010000181.1 GCA_947311125.1 uncultured Chlorobiota bacterium | reverse complement strand
CGGCAACTTTTCTAATAATTTCCCGTTCTTCTTTTCCTATGGGTGTAAAACCTGTCGCAAATACCAAATGGTCAGGACCGTTGTTCCCAAACATATCTCCGTGCATTTGTGCTATCTCTATTCTTTGCTCGGCATTTAACAATGTCTTTGCCTGGGCTCCGTCTCTTGCAATTTCCTCCCAGAAAACTACTCTTTTATTTTTTAATGAAATAGAAATTCTGTCCATTACTTTAACTGAATTAAAATTTACAGATTAAGCTTACATATACATTCCTTCTGTTTTGAACAAGTTTTGAAGCCAAATCTCCCGTTGCATAATCTAAACCCGGAGAGAAATACTCTTTATTCAGCAAGTTAAAGCCTGTTACTTGTAATGTCAGTCCTGTTTTTTTAGGCGAGTAACTGACAGCTCCGTTCAGGAGGAAATACGGGGCAAATGTTTCAGGATTTGAAGGTACTGTTGTGTCGTATCCTGTCTGTTTTTCTCCTACGAAATTTGCCCGAATATTAAAATTAAAAATTTGTTTAAAAGTATAGTTTACGCCAAAGTTTGCCTGATGTGCTGCAATATCGCTTATTCTCAGTTTATGATAAGGATTTCCGAGGCTGTCGGTTTGTAAATTTCCTTCACTGTTTTTGGGGTCAATTGCATAAGGTAAAGTATACGTATAATTCGCATATATCCTGAGATTGTCTTTTCTGTAATCAGAAATTGCATTAATTCCGCATATTTCCGCTCTTCCTACCGCTTGATTTTGATTTGTGTATGTTCCGTCATCTTTCCTTACTCTTACTTCCTGTATGATATTGCTGTATTTGGAATAATATGATGAGACGTTTAACATAAGCGATTTATCAAAAAACGAGTGACCTAAAACAAATTCGTAATTTTTGACTTTCTCCGGTTGTAAAAACGGGTTGGGGAACTCTCTTTTTTCTTCCGTTGTAGAATATTTTTCTCTGTTTGTCGCATCTTTAAATGCTTCAGCATAAATTCCTTTTATTATAAAATTTCCCGGAGTCAGAACAAATGCCAGCCGAGGATTAAAAGCATTGCCGTATCCTTGTGTTTCACGAACAAGATTATTATCATACCTCAGTCCTAAAGTTACTTTTGCGTTTCTGAAGACATTAATTCCTGATTGAATATAAAATCCTAAATCTCGTGAAAAGAATTGGTTGCCTCCGGGGATATCCGTTCCTGCCGATCCTTTTTCTTGGGCACTGTCTGTAAGAGCTTTGTAATAATCGCCCTGAATTGAGCTGAATCTTGCTTCGAAACCGGCAACCACATCTATTCTGTGAGAAGGTTGATACAAAATTTTAAGCTCTTCTCTGAGTTGATTTGATTTTTGAAATAAGTAAACATTCAAGTAAGAAGGAATATCCCCGTTTACAAGGTTATTCAAATTGTAATTCCCGAGATAATAGCGTGCAGGTTGCACTACAACCCCGTTTTCATGGTCAAAATCGTGAACTTTATATCTCAAGAAATTGCTTATATTAAATTTCGAACTTAAATCTTTATCATATTTTGCATACAGATAGCCGTGACGAGGTCGCCAAGTTCCTCCCTGTTCCGATGTTAGATAAATTAAATCTGTATATTGCGAGCCTGTTCCCTCTGCCTTGCTCCATGTATTCCAACCTATTAAAAAATCATAAATTTTCAACTTAGCATTTACGGAATACGCTTGTGTCATATCTTTAAATCTTACATTATCATAAATTGTATTATCTGCATCTATTGCTTTTCGGACTCCTTCATCCGTAAGAATAATTTCGGTGCTGTCATTATTAACGGTATAAAGGCTGCTTTCACCGGGATGATTGCTTAAAAAATCAACAACTTCCTCGCTATCTGTAATATCCAGAACTGACCTGTAGTGAGATGCGTCATTTTCAAAAGTATAAGATGCAAAATCGTGTTCAGGATATGAGGATAAGTCTTGTTCATCTGAAAAAAATATTCGTCCTGTTACAGAGGCGGAAACATCATTGTTTTTTGAGCGAAAAGCAAGTGTTCCGTCAAAAAATTTAGTGTTATACGAGCCGTATCCTGTCCTTGTATTCATTCCGAATTGTTTGCCTGCTTTTATGAAATCTTCAGGTTCTTTGGTTATTATGTTTATTACACCCAGAAAAGCATTTGACCCGTACATTGTAGAAGCCGGACCGTAAACAATTTCAATGTTCTTTATATTGCTTAAGGCGTATTGCCTTGACAAGTAAACATTACTTGACCAAAGGTCGTTTTCCTCTACTCCGTCAATCAAAAAAAGAGTTCTGTTTGTATTTATTGAACGGTATCCTCTTTGGTAAATATGCGAATACAGGTTTCCGTTTGAACGAGAGATGTCGAAGCCGGGCAAATCATGCAGTAATGCCTCCAAATCAAGATACCCCCTGTCTTGCAATTGTTGATTGGTTATAAGAATAGCTGTTGCCGGAGTTTCATAAATATTTTCTTCTTTTTTAGATACTGATACAACTGTTGACGTACTTTTAATCCTTCTTATCATATCTATTATTTCAATAAATTTGGGAGGATCGGCAAGATAATCCGGCTGAAATTTAGGGTCTAACAGTAAAAGATTATTAACGGCATTATTTGCCGTACTGTCATTATCGGTTGCAAGATATGTTTTTGCAAGTAATCTGTATGCCTGCACTTTTTGTCTTTCTGTAAACCCGTTATCAATGCAGTTGTTAATAATTTTAATTGCTTCTTCAAAATTTCCCAACCTGTAATTTTTATCGGCATCATTCAGCGAGGACCAGTCACAATTATTTTGTGCCGTAATAAAGCTGTTTATCAATAAACTTATAAAAAT
>CAMZKI010000180.1 GCA_947311125.1 uncultured Chlorobiota bacterium | reverse complement strand
CGACGGAAAAGACGGGACAAACGGTATCGACGGTGTTGACGGAACCGACGGGCAAGACGGAAATGCAAATGTAACTGCCTCGGCTTGGATTACGCCGACTTGGTCGGCAACAAATGCTGTTTACGGTGAATTTACGGCAGATGAAGCAGCAATTACAACTGATTTTATGAATACAGGAGTTCTATTGTCATACACAGATTGGACGGGAACCGGACAATTTATTTATGCTTTGCCCTTTACCTTTCAGGACGGAGGAACGGTAAGTGTGAATTTTAATATGCAAGACGGTAAAATAAAATGGTGGTTTAGAGCCGATCATAATTATACGCCCAATGCGGGAGCTAAATTCAGGTATGTGCTGATTCCTGCTTCAACCTCAAGCAAATCCGCAAATTCTAAACAAGAAATTTTATATAATTTAGACCGTGCGGGTGTTGATGTTAACAATTATTACGATGTTTGTGCTTATTTCGGTATTGAACCGTAAAAACAAACACTTTATAAGAAAGTTAAGGGTCGTGAATTTTATTTTACGACCTTTTTCAGTCTAAAATACCGGCAAAATAATTCCATAAAATATCATCGGGCGGGTTTGCCGTAATCGCAACAGGTTCTTTTTTTACCGGATGAATAAACTCAACTTTGTATGAATGCAAATGGATGCCGCCGTTAGGATTTGAACGCGGAAATCCGTATTTTAAATCGCCTTTTATGTAACAATTTAATTTTGCGAGCTGTGCTCTTATTTGGTGATGCCTTCCGGTATGAAGGTGTATTTTAAGTAAGTAATAATCTTTTGAATTGCCGATAAGTTCATAAGTTAAGTTTGCTTTTTTAGCGTTTTTTACTTCTTTATCGTAAGCATACGACTTGTTTTGTTTTCGGTTTCTGACCAAATAATGTGTTATTGTATCTTTTAATTTCGGCGGCTTGTTGTTTACTACGGCGATATAGCTTTTATGAATTTCTTGTTCTGCAAACATTTTATTTAATCGAGACAGAGCTTTGCTTGTACGTGCAAAAATTACGATTCCGCTTGTGGGGCGGTCGAGCCGGTGTGTAATACCGAGAAAAACATCACCCGGTTTGTTGTATTTTTGTTTTATATATTTTTTAACGACATCGGCAAGTGTTTTGTCTCCGGTTTTATCGCCCTGAACAATTTCTCCGCATTTTTTATTTACGATAATAATGTGATTGTCTTCGTATAGAATTTCGGGCATTTTAAAACTTTCTTCTTTTAAATATTTTTGACAAATGTTTTTGCGAATTTTCGGTATCGGTTCTCATCAATACCATAAGTATGTCAATTTCGGGCTCAATATTACATATTTTTTCGGCAACGGTTTCGGCATCAAGCAATTTTTTGTAAAATTCTTCGTGTTTTTTGTCAAAAACAAAGAGACAGGTTTCTATATTCATTTCTTTAGCAAGAAAAAAACTGTTTTGGATAAGGTCTAAAAATAAGCGAATGTTTTTCCGGTATTCTTTTGAAGTAGCAATTCGCCAAGAACTGCCGAGTATTTTTTTATTTTTTCTGAAGCAGTCAGTTTCTTCTTTAAAAAATTTATCGGTGTGCAAACCTGCAGGGCTTTCAAGTGTCATTGAATTTGTACCTATAATCTTCCCTCCTGATTCTGCAATTAATATGCTTGTTTCAGGAATTTTGTTTAAGTGCGGATACAAATCGACATATTTGTCATATCGAGAAGATATGTGTCCTGATTCAACTAAAGTATCGTGAACCAGTTTTCCTATTTCATACAAACGGTTAAAGTCTTTTAACTTATGAAGCTTGTAATTATAAACTGACATTTGTGATGTTTTTACAGCACCACAATATATAAATTATTTATGTAATTATAAACACTTTAACAAGATAACACTTATTTATTTTATTTGACATTTGATATTTTCAGGATAAGTTTTACTGTTGTTCCGTTATTTTCTGAGGATTTAACAAATATTTGCCCTCCTAATAATTTTGTAATAAATTTTGCAATTGATAAGCCTATACCTGTTCCTTCATAAAATTTATTTCGTTTGTCCGATTTCCTGAATACGTCAAAAATAAAAGGCAATTCTTCGGACGGTATTCCTATTCCGCTGTCTGATATTATGTATTCAACTTCATTGTCATTTTTTTTATTAATTAATATTTCAATCTTACCTTTTTCGGTATATTTTACGGCATTATCAAAAATTTGATTAAAAATCTGTTTTATCTTTTCTTCGTCCGAGTAAAAATAAAAGTCTCCGCCTGTATTATCTTTAAATTCAACAGTAAGAGGCTTGCTGCTTTCTTCAATCTGAAATTTAATTATATCGAGTAAATCTTTGTTTAGTTTTGCTGCGTAGAATTTGCTTAGTTCAAGCCCTGTTTTGCCGGACTGAAGTTTTGAAAGTAAAATTATATTCTCTATTGTTTTTAACAACCTGTTCAGGCTTTGTTCTATTATTTTGTATTCTTTTTTAAACGATGAATTTTTTTTTGAAACAATATCACTAAATCCGATAACGGCATTCATAGGTGTCCTTAATTCATGAGAAATATTCTGTAAGAATTGAGTTTTTAAAGCATCGCTCTCTTTTGCTTTTTCAAGTGCATATCTTAAACTCAAAGTTTTTTTCTCTACCATAGCTTCAAGTTTTCTCTTATAAAGGTTCAATTTGTCATTAGATTCTTCCAGTTTTAATTTCTCTGATTGCAGCAAGTAGTTTGATATAAAAGCCTTATATCTGAAATTATTTTGCACTCTGTTAACAAAAAAACCTACAAAAAGAATTAAAATAATGTTAATAAGAGGCTGAACCTCTTTTTGATTAACCGGAAAAAACATAAATAAAACAACTGCAAAAATAAACGGCGGTAACGCATAAATTAATATCGTATTTAATAAATCAGCTCTTACTTCTAAAGAAATTATAAAAACAGCAACAATAATCCCGATTATATTTGTATATGAAGTGCCTGTTCCGTAATGAACAAGATACTTTGCAAACATCATAGCAGGAATACTTGCAAGCAAAATATTATATAATACGGTTTTACCGACTTTCGGCTTCGGGTTAACTTTGTTATAGATATATAAATAAATTGACAAAAATAACGGAAAAATACGAGTAAGAACAGCTGCGTAACTATGCCTTATATATATGTCGGAAAGAATAAGCAAGGTAAGTATTAAAACAGATAAGGGCATCAAGACATTAAGTCTTTTTGCCGTAATATCTGATATATACTTTACATATCTGATGTTAAATATTTCCGATTTTTCTTTCAACAACTTATTATTTTCATGTTGTTAAATTACAATTTTTTCTTAAAACCGGAAAAAAAATTTGATATTAAGTAATCAAAATTCTGCTATTGTACGGTAAACTTTTTATAAATAAGCCTTTCGGATATTTTTAATTTAATAATATAATAACCTCTTGACAGTTTGCTTATATTTATTTCATCTTCCTCATTTGAGGAAATATTTTGCGAAATTATTTTTTTACCGTTTATGTCATACAAATCAAATACATAAGGAGTTTTACTGTAGGGCAAGTCAAAATAGATAAAATCTCTTGCCGGATTCGGATAAATTTTAAAATCTTCATCAGGAGAACTTTCCGCAACATTATTTTCGTTCACCGTTATTGTAAAGTTACCGGAAACAGTCGCACTTGAATCGTCCGTTGCCGTTACTTTTACATTTAGTATTTGCACGTCATAAGGAGTTCCGCTGAAAGTTCTGTTTTCAGGGTTAAAATTCAACCAATCAGGCAGACCTGAACCGTCGGATAAATAAGCACTGTAATACAAGGTGTCTCCTGCGTCAATGTCCGTAAAACAAGCTTTGGCAAATGTATAAGAAAAGTCTGTGCCTGCAAGTATGTTTTGGTCTTCTAAATCTTCATTAAGAGAAGGTGCGTCATTTGTGTTTTGTACAGTAATTGTGAAATTTTGGTCAACATCAACAGTTCCGTCATTAACGCGAAGTTTTACATTATATGTTCCGACATCTTCATTCAAAGGTGTGCCGGACAATGTGCCTGTTCCCGCATCAAAATTAAGCCAAGCCGGAATATCGACTGCAGAAAGTGTTAAAGTATCATTTGTCGGGTCTTCATCGGTTGCCGTAATTATGTAAGTATATTCACTGTCTTCCGTTGCCGTTTCCGCAGGAATTGATGTAAAAACGGGTGCATCGTTAACATTATTAACGGTAACGGTAAAAGTTTGAATACTTTCATCAAGTCCATCGGTAACTTTAACCGATACGTTATGTATGCCCACATCTTCGTTAGCAGGTATTCCGCTAAAAATACCCGTATTTGCATCAAAATTCAACCAAGCCGGTTTTTCGATAAGTTCGTAAATTAATGTATTCCATTCGTTTTCATCGCTTGCCGTTAAGGTATAAGAATATTGACTGTCTTCGTTAACCGAAGCAATCGGAACAGAGGTAAACTGCGGAGCAAAATTTATCACTTCATGATAAAACCAATTATACGATTCGGGCGTTATGGCAACATGTTCCTGATTTTCAACCGGATAATAAAGTTTATCAAAAGGAGTTGTAAGTGTATTGATATTGTCATTAATATTATAATACGGGTCAACAGTATTTTGAACGCACATTGAACTTATTGTCGGAATAAAGCTGTGGTCATTGTGTAAAGCAACAATATCTCCGTAACCTCCTGTGTCAGTTTGGTCTAATTCTAAAAAAGTGCTCCTTTTACCGCCTGCCGCTCCGTCATAAGGAAGTGTATTGTTAACATATATATTTTCATAAGTATCAGGTAAGGGCCATATTTTATTAAGTCCTCCCTGAAAAATACGCTGATAGCTTTGATTCGGAACAGCCCAAATATTTCCGTTTATGTCCACAAGCAAACTTCTGTACGTATAATCAACAACTTGGTCACCGGGCCCAAAACCTTGGTCTTGAGCATAGCCGCTTCCGTTTGCAATTGCAACAATTCTTGTCTGTTCCGGAAATCCCATTGCGTTAATTTCATTATAAAATGAGGTAAACAGACCGTTAGAATTAGCCGTATTCCCGCTTGTTGCCGTATAATGATATATAAGCATTTGTTTTGCTGCAGGTCCTGATAAAGCCACTTGTGCTTCCTGTGCTCCCGTAACACCCGCTTCTTCTGCAAAAAAGCGAACCCAATGTTGCAATCCGAGCGGTATATCAGCTCCTTTCATCGGCGAATCAAAAGATATCCAGTTTCTGACATTATGCGAAATGCTGTTTTGCTCCATATACCTTATTGCATATCTGGTTATTAATCCTCCCATACTCGGTCCTATTACAACAATTTGATTTGCAGGTTTCATAGTTCCTGCCGCTGTCATTCTTGTATTAATATCTTGTATCAATTTTACGACAAGCATGGCATTTCTTTGTATGTAATCATCGCCTCCGTAAAAGTTCGCAATTACAAAATCGTATCCTTCGGCACGCAAATTATCAACCATATTTTGCTGGTTTGCGATATCCCAAAGACCTGCAATATCCCTGGTGTCGCCGGGGTCAAATCCGTCAACAATTATAACCGGACGTGTAAAATCGCTGTTTCCGTTACCGAAAAAAACACCGACTTCTCCTTGTGCGGCAGAGCCGAGGTACGGAATATCCGCTGTATAACCTGTCCATATTTCACTCGGTGCAGGCATCTTAGGTGTTGCTATTTTTATTTTAAAACCGCTTGAAAAAGTTTCTCCGGATTTTAATACGAGTTTGATATTTATGTATTTTACTCCGTCATATTTATAACTAATCTTAACTTTATCATCGGGTTTTATTTTTTGAAAGCCTTTACCTTCATTAAAATCTACAATTATATAATCCGGTTTTTTATCATAATTTGAAAAATAATAATCGGAAGCAAAATCAAAAACTATTGATTTGCCCGTATATTGTTTTGTGTCAACCGGAGAAACAGTAAAAACCGTGTTATAATCATAAACATTATCATTTGTAACTACTATTTTATTGTTGACAACTTTTACCGAACCGTTCTCTAACGCTTCTTTTTTAAAGCTGTTATATCGAAAATTTATAATCCCTATCGTAAATATATTTTTTCTTAATTTCGATTTTACACTTTGTTTTAGTTTCAAAACATCAGGAGTTGTTTTTTTGAAACTTGCCTGTCTTATTTCTCCGAGTATTTCTCTCCATTCTGAGGGGCTGTTTATGAATTCTTTATTATTTGCCGTAAATGATTTTATTTTTGAAACAGGAAGTTTAACTTTGTCATATAATAAGCCTGTTTTAATTTTTGATTTGTCAAGATTTCCGAAAGGGTCTCTGTCTTGAGAATAGATTACGACAGGGAATGTTAAAATAAATGTTATGAAAAAATAAAAATGTTTCATAATGAATATTTTTATGTTGTAAAACACAAACATAATATTTTATATAAAACAAGTCAAATTTATTTTTAATACGCTGCCCTTATATGAGTTACGAAAATAACAGCTTCAGAACAATTTTTAAACCCGAACATTTTGACTTTAACATTACCTACAGGTCTAAAATGATGTTTACGGGCTCTTGTTTCACGGAAAATATAGGAAATAAGTTAGGAAAGTTAAAATTCAAAATAAATATAAATCCGTTCGGAATTATTTATAACCCTATTTCTGTTTTTGATTCTCTTAATTTTATTATCGATAAAACTTTATTTAAAGAAAAAGATTTGTTTTTTTATAATGAATATTGGCACAGTTTTTATCATCACGGTAAATTTTCGCATACTGACAAAAAATTAACATTACGTTCCGTAAACGAATCAATAAATAATGCTCATAATTTTCTTAAAGATGCTGATTTTCTTTTTATTACACTTGGCACCGCTTGGGTTTACAAACATGTAAAAACTGATATGACAGTTGCAAACTGCCATAAAGTTCCTTCATCCGAATTCAAAAAAATACTTTTAACGAGTGAAGAAATAAGCGAGAAATTTAATCTGATTATCCGGCTTTTACAGAGATTTAATCCTAAAATAAAATTGATTTTTTCCGTAAGTCCCGTAAGGCATCTTAAAGACGGCTTCCCTGAAAATTTTTTAAGCAAAGCTGTTATAAGGACATCTATTGAGAAAATAATAAAAACAAATAAAAATATTTATTATTTTCCGGCTTACGAGATACTGAATGATGATTTACGAGATTATCGTTTTTATGATATCGATTTGGTTCACCCTAATGAAGTTGCTGTTGATTATATTTTTAAATTTTTTCGAAAATCTTTTTTTGATAACGAAACCTTAACATTAACAGAAAAGATAAGTAAAATCGTTTCTGCCGTATCTCATAAGATTTTTGTTTTAGATACCGAGCAAACCCAAAAGTTCTTAAATTCAAGTTTAGATAAAATTAAAAAACTTTCCGAAAAACATCCTTATATTGACTTTGAAAATGAGAAAAATTATTTTTTGAAGTTGTTAAATCATCCTCCTGAGCGATAAAACATCAAAGCAAAGATAATTTAACAAAAAACCCGGCAAGAACTGCCGGGTCTTAAAACCATAAAAACACCAAAAAATTATTTAAGTTATCACTATTTTATTTACTGACTAAATTTTTAGCCTTTTCTTGTTTTGATATACGTGAAGTTTTAAAAAAGGTTTCAAAAAAAAGTCTATTTTATAAAAAAAAAACAGCAAAAT
>CAMZKI010000179.1 GCA_947311125.1 uncultured Chlorobiota bacterium | reverse complement strand
TTAACAACTAACCTAAAACTTACTATGAAAAAAACACTTTATGAGTATTAAACTCCAGACAAATTTATGCTAAAAAAAATTAATATAAAAATAAAAAGAGATAAATTTTCCAAAGAGAATCCTTGAGTTTTGTAACAGCCATATATACAGCGACATATAATGCGCAAAGACTTGTGTGTTTTTTGACAGATATATGTTTAAATGTGATAAGATGACGGTTTTAAGCGGTGAATCGTGCTTATTTTGTGATAAAAATGCCCGAGTAAGCTTTTTTAAAAAATTGGTTTTGATTTTATATAGTCTTATCTTTGTCGATGTAATTTTTAAGAGATAAATATGAAAGCTGCATACTTTCTTTTTATTGTCATATTCGTGTTTGTCTTAACTGACTGTAAAGAGTCCGAAAAATATAAGACTGATAAATCAGGACTTAAATATAGATTTATACATCGAGATACAGAAGAAAAAAAAATACAGACAAGTAATATATTAGCCTTAAAACTAAAATACTATAATCAAAAAGATTCTCTGCTTTTTAATTCTGAAGAACTCCCGGCAGACTTCAGAGTGAAAGTAACTGATGCCGACAAAGACGGGTTGATTCAAAATGCTTTGAAAATGATGTGTGTAGGAGACAGTGCCTCTTTTTTAATACGGGCAGATAATTTTTTTAAGAAAACTAAAAAAGACAGTATTCCCGGTTTTATTTCGCCTGAAGATTTTTTACGTTTTGAGATAAAGGTTGTTGGTATAATATCCGAAAAACAGATAAAAAAAGAATATAAACAATTTTTAATTAAAAAAGAACTTGAAGAAAGACAAATTCTCAACGAATATCTTTCGGCAGAAAACATAAAAGAAAAGCCGACAGTATCCGGAATTTATATTATAAAATTAAAAAACGGCAACGGTAAAAAAGCAGTAACAGGAAGTAGGGTAACTATAAATTTTACAGGAAGGTATATTAACGGAAAAGTTTTTGATTCTTCAATAGATAAAGGCATACCGCTGACCTTTGTTTTAGGGGATAAATTTGTTATTCCGGCTTGGAACGAGGCTATTCAAACAATGAGGGAGGGCGATAAAATAAAACTTATTGCTCCGTCAAAAACAGCATACGGAGAAAGGGGGCTTAAAAACTATGTTCCGCCTTTTACAACACTTGTTTACGAAATTAAATTATTAAAGGTTAACTAAAACCGGCAGTCGTTAAAACAAATATGGAAAATACAAGAAAATATAGGCTTATAGCAGAAAAAAACAGATTGTTTACTTTTATTTGGATGTTTTTAATAGTTGAGTTAACCGTATTTTTGGGTGTTGCCTACTTTTTTTTCATACCTCAAGACACAAAAGAAAGTACTGCGTCTTCCAATGATTTTTACACTATAGTTTTATACATATCTTACCTTGTGGTAACAGCTGTTATACCATTGGCATATAAAATTTATGAAATCAAAAAAAAACAAGCACAAAGAGCAGAATTTTTAAAGCAAAAAATTGATATTTATTTTTTCAACCTGATTATTAACTATTCTTTATACGAATTTTCCGGAGCCTTGATATTGCTTGCGGTATATCTTAACAAAATGACCGAGCCCTTGTATATGTTCGGAATTATTTTTATAGCCCTTATTCTTAATAAGCCGTCACTTAAAAACTTTATTCAGCCAAAAAAAGAATATGAAAATTCTCATGTAATAATAACAGAAAAAGAGCCTAAAATATCCGATTCGGAAGGTACAAAAAACAAAACTTTATAAAATTTTAATATGTCAATACATAAAACAGCCCGAAAAATAACAACTCATGTCTTACAGGCAATGAAGTTGAAAAATGAAAAAATTGCAATGCTTACAGCTTACGATTATTCAATGGCAAAATTAGTCGACCAAGCCGGTGTTGATGTTATACTTGTGGGAGATTCGGCGGCAAATGTTATGGCCGGTTACGAAACCACTTTACCTCTTACTTTAGACGAGATAATTTATCATGCAAAATCTGTTGTAAGGGCAGTAGAAAAAGCATTAGTTGTTGTTGATTTACCATTCGGAACATATCAGGGAAACTCAAAACACGCTTTAGACTCTGCTATTCGTATTATGAAAGAAACAGGAGCCCATGCAGTAAAACTTGAAGGCGGAGAGGAGGTTAAGGAGTCCGTTATTCGTATTCTGTCTGCAGGAATTCCGGTTATGGGGCATTTAGGTCTTATTCCTCAGTCGATTCATAAATTCGGAACCTATGTTGTAAGAGCCAAAGACGACGAAGAAGCAGAACGCTTGCGAAAAGATGCTCTGTTGCTGGAAGAACTCGGATGTTTTGCTGTTGTTTTGGAAAAAATTCCGGCAAAATTGGCTCAGGAGGTTGCCGAAAGCATTAAAATTCCGGTTATAGGAATAGGTGCCGGCGGCGGTGTTGACGGTCAGGTTTTGGTAATTCATGATATGTTGGGTATTACACAGGAGTTTTCTCCCCGTTTTTTACGCCGTTATCACGATTTGTCCTCTGAAATAAAAGGAGCTGTTTCGGCTTATGTTAAAGATGTTCGCTCACGAGATTTTCCCAACGAAAGAGAACAATATTAAAAACCGGGACTGAAAGCTATGGCGAATTATATTTTTGAAACGGAATTTGAAGTTCGTGATTATGAGTGTGATATTCAGGGAATTGTAAACAATGCCGTGTATCAGAATTACTTAGAGCATACGAGACATAAATTTTTGCTTGCCGCAGGATTAGATTTTGCCGAACTTCATAAACAAAACACAGACCCTGTTGTTTACAGAGTTGAAATTGACTATAAATTTTCGCTTAGAAGCGGAGATACTTTTATTTGTAAATTAAACTATGAGAAAAAGGGAAATGTAAGAATAATTTTTAATCAGGATATTTACAGAAAAGAAGATAACAAGTTGATTATTAGAGCAAAAGTTACAGCTGTTGTATTGAAAAACCGCAAACCTGTTGCTGCAGATTTATTTTTTAAAAAATTTGAAGATTATAAAAGAAAAATAAATGTTTAATAATTAAGGGTTTTCCACCTTGTTGCCGTTATGTCGAATCCCGCCAAATCTAAAACACGTTCAACAACGGTATCTGCAATATTTTCAACTGTTTCCGGGTTGTTATAAAATGCAGGAGATGCCGGGCAAATAATACCGCCGGCTTCAGTAACGGTTTTCATATTATTTATGTGGATTAAATTCAGGGGCATTTCCCGCGTAACCAAAATCAGTTTTTTGCGTTCTTTCAGCATTACGTCTGCCGTTCTCCCTATAAGATTTTCAGAAACACCGGATGCTATTCTGCCTAAAGTTCCCATAGAGCAGGGTATTATAATCATAGCATCAAAAGCTGAAGACCCGGAAGCAAAGGATACGTAAAAGTTATTGTTTTTATAAACCGGGAAGCCTGTGTCGGAGGCTTTGTTTACTTCTGTTTCACTATTAAATATTTTCTCGGCATTTTCTGATATTACCAAAGCCGTTTCCGAAATTTGAGATTGCAGCTCTTCTGTTTTCAGACGTTTTAAAAGTCTGTGAGCATATATCATTCCGGATGCTCCGGTAATTGCAACAACTATTTTCTTTTTTTTCACCTATTTAATTTTATAAAAGAAAACCAAGCTTAAATTATTATTGTAAAAAGTTGACATAGAGTCGTTTTTTTAATTAAAAAGCGAATATGAAAGCCGAACGCTTGTAGTGATATTATCCGTAAGATAAAAATTCAATTCTCCGTATGGCTGAAAGTCAAATTCTTTTAATGTCTCCTGAAAATACGGAACCGTCATTCTGTAAGTGGTTTGTTTTGCATAGAATAGGTATGACGGAGCTATTCCCAAAGCAATTTCAATTTTAGGATATATTTCAAAATTAAATAAAAAGGGCATTTCAACGTAATGCAAACTTGTTTTAAAAACCTGTACTGTTGTTCCGTCCGTAAGAGTTTCATTTAATACAGCACCTTTTCCGATGTAATAAGTTTCAATTTTTAATGCCGCTCTTTCGGAAAGGGGTCTCAGAACGTAAGCTCCTGCAATAAGCCCCGGTTTTTTGTATTTGTATTGTGCGTCTCCGTCTACTTGCGACGCACTTATACCGAATAACAGACCTCCGGAAAAATCTCTTTGGGCTTTGCTTTCGGGCGTAAGCAAAACAAATATTATTATAAATAACAGGGTTTGCTTCATTTTATTAAAATTATTTCCAAATTTAGTCAATTAAATCTTGAATAGCAACAGAAGCACAAAACATTCCGAAAATTGCCGGCATATAAGATATTGTTCCGGCATTGGTTTTTTTGTTTTTGCTTTCTTCTGTTATAATTACGTTTCGCTCAACTTTTTCTGAAGAAAAAACCGCCTTAAAACCGTTTCTTATTCCGAATTTATGAAGTCGCTTTCTCAGCATTCTTGCCAGCCCGCAGTTATACGTTTTGCTGATATCGGAAATATGTATTTTTTCCGGGTTAAGTTTACCTCCCGCACCCATTGACGATACAAGAGGAATTTTCATATTGATGCAGGCACGGATAAGAGCTGTTTTGGGAGCCAGTGTGTCTATTGCATCGACAACATAGTCCGGACTTGCTTTTTTCAGTAAGCTCTCAATGTTTTCATAATTGATAAAAACTGTTTCTGTATTTATTTTTATATCCGGATTTATATCTTTAAGTCTGTCATAAAACAGGTCTGTTTTATTTTTATTTAAAGATGAGTTTAGGGCTATTATTTGCCGGTTTATGTTACTCTGCTGAACTTTGTCGGCATCAATTATTGTAATTTCGCCTGTTCCGGCTCTGCAAATTTGCTCTGCCGCATACCCTCCGACACCTCCTAAACCTGTAATAAGAACGTGTGCTTTTTGCAGTTTTATAAACTTTTCTTCGCCGAGCAATAAAACAGTTCTCGAATGTTGTTCGGAAATCATTTTTTAAATACTTTTTTGAAATTTTCAAAAACACTTATCACAAGCTGTTTTGTATCAGCATTTTTTATTTCTGCAGCTTTTTTATAAACATCCTTAATATCAGTTTTTGCATCGTCAGTTTCCAAAAAAATATTTTCTGAGGGAATATTTTTAAAAACACCCGGAGTTTTTGATTTTGTATTAAACAACTCGTGCCCGAAAGAGAAATAACATCCGAACCTGATAAGTTGCCGGGCAATCGTAATATTTCCGGAATAACGATGAATTATGACCGGGACCTTTATGTTTTCTTTTTTCATAATTTCGGCTAACTCGGAATATGCTTTTACGCAATGGACAAGAATCGGTTTTCGGACAGTTTCCCCAATCTTAATTTGTTTAAGAAAAACTTCTTTTTGTAAATCGAAATCAGGGTAAAGCTTGTCTAAGCCAATTTCCCCTACAGCAAGGATATTTTCTTGTTTTGAAATCCTTTCGGTTTGTTGTAACTGTTCGTAAACATTTATGTTGCCGACTTTCCAAGGGTGTATTCCTGCCGAATAAAATTTATTTTTTTTTATTTTTTTGATGTCTTCAGGAAAAAGATTTATGATTGATAAACCGGTATCATTAAAATTATGTGTGTGTATGTTTACAAATTGAACCACCGGCAATTTTATTTTTTTATCTCTCGTATTCCTTTTTCAATTCTAAACAATGTTTCTTCTTTTCCTATAGCAGAAATAATATCAAAAAGGTGCGGACCGCCTCCGGTTCCGGTTAAGACCAATCTGAGAGGATTGAGTATTTTTCCGAAACTCAGTTCATTTTTTTCAATAAATGTTTTTACTGCTTGCTCTGTATGTTCTGCCGTAAATTTTATTTCCGGAATATTTTTAAGTATGTCATAAATCTCGGACATTAATTTCGGAGTATCTTCTTTCCATCTTTTATTTACGACTTTCGGGTTATATTTTTCCGGGGTTTCAAAAAAGAATGACGCTTGTTCAAAAAAATCTGTTAAAAGCTGCATTCTTTCTTTTACTAAACCTACTACTTTCTCAACATACAAGGCATCAACGTCGGGAAAAATTTTTTCAACTTTCGGCAACAGCAAATCTGTTAATTTTTCATCGGGAGTGTTTATAATGTATTGTTGATTAAACCATTTTGCTTTTTCCGGAGAAAATCTTGCCCCGCTTTTATGAACTTTGTTTAAATCAAACTCTGATATCATATCTTCAAGTGATAATATTTCCCTGTCGCCTTCAGGTGTCCATCCGAGAAGAGCAAGCATATTAATAAAAGCTTCCGGCAAGTATCCGCTTTCCCTGTATCCGGCAGATATTTCGTTTGTTTCAGAGTCTTTCCACTCCAAAGGAAATACCGGAAATCCGAGTTGATCACCGTCTCGTTTGCTTAGCTTTCCTTTACCGCTTGGTTTCAGCAATAACGGGAGGTGGGCAAATTCGGGCATTTTATTTTCCCATCCGAAACTTCTGTAAAGCAATACGTGCAGAGGCAGAGACGGTAACCATTCTTCTCCTCTTATAACATGGGAAATTTGCATTAAGTAATCGTCTACAATATTTGCCAAGTGATATGTGGGCAGTCCGTCAGATTTAAAAAGAACCTTATCATCAAGTTGGGAAGAGTTAACCTTTATTTCTCCGCGAATTATATCTTTTACCGTAATTTCTTCATTTTCAGGAATATTAAAACGCACAACGTAAGGGTGACCACTTTTTATTTTCTGCTTTACCTCGTCTTCCGATAAAGTAAATGAATTTTTCATTTCTTTTCTGGTTTGAAAATTATAATGTCTTACGGAAGATCCGCTATTTTCCAGTTTTTTTCTCATGAAATCAAGTTCTTCCGGAGTGTCGAAAGCGTAATATGCACTTTTGTTGTCAAGCAGTATTTGAATGTGTTTTTTATATATATTTTTTCTTTCTGATTGTTTATACGGTCCGAAATTTCCGCCTTCATTGATTCCTTCATCAATCTTTATTCCGCACCATTTCAGCGAGTTCATTATATACTCTTGTGCACCGCTGACATAACGTGCCTGATCCGTATCTTCAATTCTTAACAGAAAATCTCCGTTATGCTTTTTGGCAAAAAGGTAGTTAAAAAGAGCCGTTCTTACACCTCCTATATGAAGCGGACCGGTAGGACTCGGGGCAAATCGTACTCTGACTTTTTTGTGCATATTTTTCATAAGATTATTTATTATTATTCATTAATGGTCATACAAAAAGTAATAGTATTAAAAATTATTATCAGGTAAGACCTTTGTTAAGTTTCTGCAAAAATAATCTAATATAGAAGGTTTGCAAAAGAATACAAAAACAATATTTTATAATGTGTTTTAATTTCTTAAAAAAGAGATTTTAATATCCCTAAATAAATTTGCAACTCTGTAATAGGAATACTATCTTTGCGGTTAATTTAAAAAATTTTTTACAAACAGAAAAATGGCAGATACTTTTGGTGAAATAGTTCAAATTATCGGACCGGTAATTGATGTTAGTTTTGAGAAAACAGGAAATAAACTCCCGGATATTCACGAGTCCCTGGAAATAACAACTGATAGCGGAGAAGTGCTTGTTGTTGAGGCAGAGCAACACATAGGAGAATACACTGTAAGAACCATTGCTATGGACTCTACCGACGGACTTCAAAGAGGAATGAAAGTAAGAGCAACGGGAGCTCCCATAAAAATGCCTGTCGGCGAAAAAGTAAGAGGACGCTTACTTAATGTTGTCGGAGACACCATTGACGGATTGGATAAATTAGACAAGTCCGATGGTTATCCTATTCACAATGAAGCCCCTGCTTTTAAGAATTTGTCAACAAATAAAGAGGTTCTTTATACAGGTATTAAGGTTATTGATTTAATTGAACCCTATGCAAAAGGAGGTAAAATTGGTCTTTTCGGCGGTGCCGGTGTTGGAAAAACCGTTTTGATTCAGGAGCTTATTAATAACATTGCTAAGGGTTATGACGGGATGTCGGTATTTGCGGGGGTAGGCGAAAGAACCAGAGAAGGAAACGACCTTCTTCGTGAAATGATTGAGTCCGGCATTGTAAAATACGGCGATGAATTTAAAAAATCAATGGAAGAAGGAGGCTGGGACTTGTCAAAAGTAGATAAAGAGTTGCTGAAGGAATCGCAAGTTTCTATGGTTTTCGGTCAAATGAACGAACCACCCGGAGCCCGAGCAAGAGTCGCTTTATCAGGACTGTCGGTTGCCGAAAAATTCAGAGACGGAGAAGGAGAGGGAAAAGGTAATGATATTTTGTTTTTTATCGACAATATTTTCCGTTTTACTCAGGCAGGCTCGGAAGTTTCCGCTTTGTTGGGAAGAATGCCTTCTGCGGTAGGTTATCAGCCTACCTTGGCTACTGAAATGGGAGAAATGCAAGAGCGTATTACCTCAACAAAAAACGGTTCAATAACCTCTGTTCAAGCAGTTTATGTTCCTGCCGATGATTTAACGGATCCGGCTCCTGCTACAACTTTCTCTCACTTAGATGCAACCACTGTTTTAAGCAGAAAATTGGCAGAGCTCGGAATTTATCCGGCTGTTGACCCGCTAGATTCAACATCAAGAATATTAACCCCGGATATTGTAGGCAAGGAACATTATGAAACAGCACAAAAGGTCATTAACATACTTCAGCGATATAAAGAATTGCAAGACATTATTGCTATTTTGGGAATGGACGAACTTTCGGAAGAAGATAAATTAACTGTTCACAGAGCCAGACGAGTTCAGCGGTTCTTATCTCAACCTTTCTTTGTAGCAGAACAATTTACCGGTTTAAAAGGAGTTCTGGTTCCGATTGAAGAGACCATTAAAGGCTTTAATATGATTATTAACGGAGAAGTGGATAAATATCCGGAAGCAGCATTTAATCTTGTGGGAACAATTGAGGATGCAATAGAAAAAGGAGAAAAAATATTAAAAGAAACTCAAGAAAACAATTAGAATGTTTTTAGAAATTGTAACACCCGAAGAAACCTTATACGGTAATGAAATAAAATACGTAAAAGTGCCGGGAAGTAACGGACAATTCGGAGTTTTAAAAAATCATGCTCCGGTTATTTCAACCTTGGAGAAAGGACAAATAAAGGTAGTCGAAAAAGATGATACAGAAAAGTTTTTTGACATAAAAGGCGGGGTTATTGAAGTTTTGAATAACAACATTATTATTCTGTTGAAACTTTAAGCCGCTTTTAGTGTAATGAGATAAAAAGGGAGTTACAATTAAGAACTCCCTTTTTATTTACCCGAAAATCATATTATACGGTCTCGCTATTTGTTCCTTTAATTCATCTATTCCTATATTGCGGTTTTTTCTGACAGTTTCCTTGCCTCCGAAAAAAGAAAGAACTGCCGGGACTGAAAATATTTTATTTTGACCGGCAATTTCCGGAGACAAAACAGTATCTGCATAATACATTTTCATTTTAGGAAAGTTGTCTTCAAGCAATTTTGCCACCTTTGGTTTTAAAACTTTACATACGTTGCATTGTTCGTGTGAAAAATATATCAATACGGCATTTTCTTTTTCCAAAATATCGTTAAACTCGTCTAAACTTGAAATTATCGAATAGGTCATTTATTGCGTTTTAAATTTTCTGCAAATATAAAATAACCGTAACTTCTTCCAAAAACTAAGACAGCAAATAGTTTAAATTGTTGTATTTATCTGTTAAACAACAGTTCGCGATATTTAGGCAGCGGCCAAATCTCGTCATCAACTATAAGTTCAAGTTTGTCTATATGATACCTTATTTTATCTAAGTAAGGTTTAACTTTAAATTCATAATTTTCAATTCGTTCGACACAGTTTTCAATAACATTGGCTTTTTTTCTCTCTTCAATCATTTCTTGTGTCATTATGCTGATTTGTGTTGTATGTCGGGATATTTTCTTGATAGTTCCGATTCTTCTGCTTGCTAAAGCATCTAAATCATTTTTGTCTTCAATAATTGCTTTAAGTTCCCTTACACTGGTAATGAGTGTGTTTTGATATTTTATAGCGGTAGGGATAATGTGGTTTATTGCCAAATCTCCTAATATTCGTGCTTCAATTTGTATTTTTTGGATATATTCACAAATACGTATTTCATATCTTGAATGCAGTTCTTTGCTGTTCAATACGTTATTTCTTTCGTAAAGGTCTATTGTTTCTTTGCTGATAAATGCCTTGAAAGCTTGGCTTGCACTTTTGATATTTGTTAAGCCTCTTTTTTCAGCCTCTTTTTCCCATTCTTTACTGTAACCGTTGCCTTCAAATCGGATGCTTTTTGATTCGGAAATATATTTTCGCAGCACGTTTAAAACTGCGTCATCTTTTCTTACCTTTTTTTCAATAAGTTTATCAACATCTTTTTTAAAGCGGTTAAGTTGATCTGCAAGAGCTGTATTCAGGGCAATTAAAGGTCCCGCATTGTTTTCGTTTGAGCCGACCGCTCTGAACTCAAAGCGATTTCCCGTAAATGCAAAGGGAGAGGTTCTGTTTCTGTCGGTATTGTCAAGTAATATTTCGGGAATTTTTGAAATGTCAAGTTTAAGGTTTTGTGAAACTTCTTGAGTTTTTTTCTTTTCGGGAATATTTTTTTCAATTTTATTTAACATTTCATCTAACCTGCTCCCCAAAAATACCGAAATAATTGCCGGCGGGGCTTCGTTTGCTCCGAGTCTGTGCTGGTTTCCGGCGGACATTATTGTGGCTCTAAGCAAATCACTGTGTTTTTTAACGGCTGTTATAATGTTTACCAAAAATGTTAAAAATAAAAGATTGCTTTTAGGAGTATTACCGGGTTTCAGTAAATTTATACCGGTATCGGTTGCCAAAGACCAGTTATTATGTTTTCCTGAACCGTTAATACCTGCAAAGGGTTTTTCATGAAATAAAACTTGAAAATGGTGCTTTTTTGCAGTTTTTCGCATAATCTTCATTAGTAATTGATTGTGGTCATTAGCTAAGTTTGCCTCTTCAAAAATAGGAGCACATTCAAATTGGTTAGGAGCAACTTCGTTATGCCTTGTTTTAAGCGGAATGCCCAGCTTATGAGCTTCTGTTTCAAAATCTTTCATATAAGCCAGAACGCGATCGGGAATAGAGCTGAAATAGTGGTCGCTTAGTTGCTGGTCTTTTGCGGAGGCGTGTCCCATTAAAGTTCTTCCGGTAAGAACCAAGTCCGGTCTTGCATTATATAATGCTTCATCAACAAGAAAATATTCCTGTTCCCACCCGAGAGTTGCAAAAACTTTATTGATGCTTTTATCAAAATATTTACAGACGGATGTTGCCGCTTTGTCTAGTGCATTTAAAGATTTAAGCAGGGGGGTTTTATAATCTAATGCCTCACCTGTATATGAAACAAAAATTGTAGGAATACACAGTGTTTTATCAATTATAAAAGCAGGAGAAGCGGGGTCCCATGCAGTGTACCCTCTTGCTTCAAATGTATTACGTAACCCTCCGTGCGGAAAACTTGAAGCATCGGGTTCTTGCTGAACTAATAATTCTCCGTCGAAAGACTCAAAAGAGTTGCCGTCTTGATCAATACTGATAAAAGCATCGTGTTTTTCCGCCGTGTTTCCTGTAAGCGGGTGGAACCAGTGTGTGTAATGCGTGGCTCCTTTTCCGGTTGCCCACTCTTTCATTCCTGAGGCTATTTGGTCTGCAGTCTTTCGGTTTATTTTTGCACCTGTCTCTATTGATTCCACAACATTTTTGTATGCTTCCTTTGACAGGTATTTTTGCATTTTCGGCAAGTCGAAAACATCAGAACCGAAATAATCCGATATTTTATCTGAAGGAAAACTAATCTTTGGGATATCACTTCTTTTGTTAATTTCTTCTAATGCTTTGAAACGAATAGTCGGCATTTTGATTTATTTAAAGTTTAGTTTACAAAAAAACATAAATTATACGGATAAATCAAAAGTTTATTAAAAAATGCTGTAATTTTTTTACAAATCAAAGTTGTATCCTTCAAAAAAGCAATGTATATTTTACATATTACTATGTTTTGTAACTCTATGATGCCAAATAATATTAGAGTTTAATAAAAAAATGCCTGAATGCTTTTATGCAAACAGGCAAATTTTTTAAGATTACAGGAAAAAAAATTTATTTCCCTGCGTTTTTTATTCTTGTAATTTGAAATGCAACATAAAAAATTACAGCCCAAACGCCGAGTGTTACGGACAGATATGTTATAAGCAGCCAAACAGGAACTCGTTTATTTGACCCCCATAAGGCTCGTTTTAAATTAGGATTTTCAAAATGTAAAGCCTTTCCCCATGTAACTTCTGCTGTTTCAGTGTTTTTTCCGTATCTGTCGGCATCTTCAAATCCTGCAATTATTTTTATTTTACCCTCTTTGTCTCCGGGTATATCATCCGGAAATTTGAAGACGGCAATACCATCCTCATTTGTTTTAATATCTTCACTGACAGGCATATTGCCGAAAATACGTTTAACATAAAAGTTTATTTTAGCATTGGCTGCGGCATTAATATTTCCGTTGTTGTCCGTAACGGTTGCCGTAACCTTTATTGTTTTGTCAGAGTCATCTGTTGACATTTTGAGGTTAGTGTTAAGAGTTTTTATCTTTTCTCCGCTGATTTTGAAGTTATCATCAAAACTTTTCACGTAAAAAGCAATATGCCATTTCTCTTCTTCACTAAATCGGTTTTTAAAAGATGGCATAGCCCCCATTCCGGTGTTAAACTGATAAAATACCTCGCCGACAGAGTGTTTTAATTGGTAACTTTCAGTTCCTAAATCTGTGGCATTTATAGCTTTATTGTTTTCTCCCTTTCCGGGAATACCGTGACATGATATGCAATTCTTTTGAAATAATATCTTTCCTTCTTCGACGGTTTTGTATGTAGCCTCAACGGGAGGTATTGAATTTTTTGCCTCTTTCGGAATGTTCCACTGAGCATTTAAAGAAGTGCTAAATGTCATTAAAATAAAAAGCAACGTTGTAACTTTCCTGTTTATGTTAATATATTTCATTGTAATATTTTTATGATTAATCATTTTCTCTTTTAACAAATTCGTTCATTTCCTCTGTCGTAATACCTTCTTCATAAGCAGTTTCCCAGATTGGTATAACCGGAAAAAGTTTTGCTAAAATCGTTATAATCAAGAGGGCTCCTGCAACAGCCATCATTGTTATAGACCACTCAATCGGAGTAGGCCAATATGTTGAAAATTCTTCAGGAACGTTTTGTATAGGCAAATGGGGATGCAAAAGTGTAGGTATTGTTATAATATATCGTTTAAAAAAAGCACCGATAATAACAGCAACGGCAATAACAAGAGAAGGAACCGGTCTTCTCATTTTTTTAAATAAAAGCAAAATAATGGGAAGAGTCAGGCCGCCTATTTGAACCAGCCAAAACATTAAAGCAAAATCTCCTTGAAACAATTCGTACAAATGTGGTTTTTCGGCAAGCTTCATTTTATACCCCGGCACTAAAAATTCATTTATATTAAAATAAAGATAAACCAACATAAGAAGAACCATAAGTCTTCCCATTTTATCAAAGTGAAAATCTGTTATATAGTTTTTAAGCCTGAAATCTCTGCTGAAAACAAACATTGCGATAACAACGGCTGCACCGCCGGTAACAAAAGCTCCGGTAACATAATAAGGTCCGAAAATGGTAGAATCCCATCCTACTCTTAATGTGCTTGCAAATAACCAAGATGTTACCGTATGAATTGCTAAGGCAACAGGGACAATGAGTATTGCCGTTATTCTTATGAGTCGTTTTATAAGGGCGTATTGTTCAGGGCGTCCGGCAAAACCAAACGATAATAAGTTGTATATTTTTTGTTTCCACTTGGGCTGATCTTTCATTGTTTTTTTCAGGAAGGGAATATCGGGAATTAAAGGCAGCAGAAACAGCAATATGCTGATTACTACATATGTATTCACCACCGTAATATCCCAAACAATAGGAGACTGCAAACGCCCGTGCATAAAAATATTTAAAATTCTGTCCGGGCGTCCCATATCAAAAATTATAATCAAACCTGCCCACATTGCAAATCCGAGAGCAATCATTTCTGCAATTCGTGAAATCGGAGTTATCCATTTTATTCCTATTAATCCCAGAACTGCACTAATCAGCATTCCTATTAAAGCTGTTGCAATGAAAAAAATAAACGAAGAAATATATAGCCCCCACGAAACATAGTCTCTCATTGCCGTTACTCCCAAACCGTTTTTTAACTGTATGATATATGCAAACAGTCCGAGCAGTATTATACCTGTTAAGAAAAGTATCCATGGGGTAAATCCGTAATGGTTTTTTATAGGTCTTGTAAGGTCAGAAACAATTGTATTTAATGTTTTTTTTGACACATTATTTTTTCCTTCAGACATAGTGTTATATTTTTAGAAAATAAAATTTTAATTAGTGTTTATCTTTTTTTAATTCCGTACTGCCCTCATATACAAAAGGAAACATCCGGTCTTTTTCCGGCAGATAGTAAACTCGGGGTTCTGTGCCGAGTTCCGGCATTAAAACATAGGCTGCGTTATCTTTTAATAACTTTTTAAAGTTTACGGTTTCTTTTGTCGTTCCGTTTGTAACGGCATTTTCATTTTCGTCACCGAACCAGTACACTCCGTTCGGGCAGGCAGTTACGCAATACGGCATTTTGTCAATTCGTAATAAATCGGCACTGAAAAGACATTTTGATACGGTTCCCTTCTTTTGCGGAACATTAAGTTCTACATTATACTCTACATCTTTATATTTTTCTGCGTCTTTCGGTTCTGTCCAATTAAATATTCTGGCAGAATAAGGACATGCAGCTATACAAAACCGGCAACCTATGCACCTTTCATTGTCAATCAAAACAAGTCCGTCTTGTCTTTTGAATGTTGCATCCACCGGGCAGACTTTTGTACATGGCGGATCGTCACAATGCTGGCACGGTTTAGGCATAAAAAACGGTGCAGTCTCGCCGCCTCTGTCCATACGCAGAACATTTACATGGTGCTGGTCAGGTCTCAGCTGATGTGCATTTTGGCATGCTGCCATACACATCCTTGCATTTTTACACTTGCTTAAATCTATTACTTTAACCCACTTTCTCCCCGGAATTCCTTCTCTTCCTTCTTTTTGCATTTGCTTCTCAGTTCTTGCTCCAATATCTTTAAGGTGGGATTTATCTACGGACATAACTTTTCCGTTCGGGCCCAGAACTTTTATGGTGTCTCCGCTTTCTGCAAAAGCATTAAACGAACCGACAACACCTCCGCCCAAAACGGTTCCGGCACCTGCAAGCAATCCTTTTTTCAAAAATTCTCTCCTTGAAGTTTTGCTTTTATTGTTATTATTTTCAGGCTTGTTTTTACGTTTCATACCATATAATTTTTAATAAAGAGATACAAATATGCTATATGTGAAAATCTCAAAAGTATAAAAAAATGAATAAAAATGTCGGGTTTAGGCGTTTAGAATGATTATAAATTACATAATTTGATAAATTTACAGTATGTTTTTTATTCTGCATTTATTTATAACTTTGCAATATAATTTTATTATTAGCTGTTTGTATTTAAATTAAAGTGTGCGAAATATATTTATCAAATTTTCTCTGTAAGCGACAATTATGAAAGTGGTAATTATATATCTTTCTTTATAATTTCTCTTTTGGAGGTACTCCCGAAGTTGTTACATCCTAAAATTATAATTCCCGTAAATAAAAGATATATA
>CAMZKI010000178.1 GCA_947311125.1 uncultured Chlorobiota bacterium | reverse complement strand
ATAATATCGGCAAGCAGACTCGGAGAGTTTTTGTCAATAAATCTTGATTTATATTTAGTTTCGGCAAGATCTTTATTTTTTATATCTGAAGATTGGATTGCGGTAGGAACATCAGGTGTTTTATTTTTTATATACCTGATAAGCAAAAAACCTGCTTTTTTGTTTAAAATACCGTTTTTAGGAAATTTTACGTCTGAAATTACGCTTAATATATATTTTTTATATTTTTTATAAATATTAATTGCATCTTCATAATTTGTCGCCAAAAGAATTTTCGGTCTTAATCGCATTTTAAGCAACTTCTGCAAATCATCAGATTTATCGGTATCATCAATTATCCTCTGGGTTTGCTCCATAACACTCTTATACAAAAAAGGCAGATACCTGGAGTAATACCTTTCAGTATCTTCTACCAGCAATATTATTCTCGACAAACCTATTTTTGTATCGTCTTTAACATTTTTACTGTCTTCCAAAAGTTTTACTATGGTAAGAAATATATTTGAGTCTCCGTTCCAGACAAATATGTTCTCAATTCCTTTCAGTTTATCTCGGTTTTTTTTGTAATATGTTATATCGGCATTATTATTAACAAGCAAATATACGGGAATGTCAGGGTGAGTAAGGTTAATTCTTTCCGCAATTTTAAGAGGCGTTCTTTTATCAATTCCCGCCATAATAATTACAAGGTCAAAATCTGATTTTCTCAGTTTTCTCAGAGCATCACGATATGATAAGGCTTTTATGATTTCCGGGGCATATGATAAGTTCATTTTAAAATAATCACCCCTTACGGCATCGTCCAAGCGTCCTTCTCTTTCTATACTTAAAGCATCATATAAATGAGCAACCAATAGTATTTTTCTTACTCTGAAACTCATCAACTTATACAAAACATCACTTTTTGTATAAGCTGTTTCCAGAATGTTATTGACTATATTTATACTATTTTCCACAGAGAAACTTTTTCGGTAAATGAAAATCAGGAATCATTATTTTCAAATATTTTGTATTTATTTACATTTTTTTTCAAGTCTTAGGCTATTTTTTTTATTTCTTTCAAATCCTCTACAATTTCACTCTCTTCTTTAGTAACTTCTTTTTTTATGTCTTCTGCCGCATCTTTGAACTGCTTTATTCCTTTTCCTGCCATTCTTGCAATTTCCGGTAATTTGTCGGCTCCGAAAAGTAACAGAATAATCAGTAAAATAAAAACGATTTCCCCTCCGCTGATAAATAGAATTGTCATAATTATTTATTTTTTTCAAATTTAATAAAAAAAGCCCTGAAAAAATCAGAGCTTTATGTTAAAATTTTGATTTTATTTATTTTTTCCTTTTTTCCTTTTTTTTCTTGCCGAGATATTCTCTTTTTTTATTTGAAGAAATGTGCTCCGTTTTACCGTGTTTAACAGAATCGTATACTACCGGAGTAGCTATAAACAGCGATGAATACGTTCCTACAACAATACCTACTAACAATGCAAATACAAATCCCTGAATTGCCTCTCCTCCGAAAATAAATATTGCCAACAATACGATAAACGTACTCATTGATGTATTAAAAGTACGACTTAAAGTACTGTTAAGTGCGTCATTATACAGAGTCTTTTTTTCTCTTGTTTTGAAGAACTTAAGATATTCTCTGATACGGTCAAACACAACCACCGTATCATTTACCGAATATCCTACAACTGTCAGTATTGCAGCAATAAATGCCTGGTTAATTTCAAGAGAGAAAGGCATAATATTATATAACAGAGAGTATAATCCTATTACAATAAGGACATCGTGTGCTAATGCTGCCAAAGCTCCGAGTCCAAACTGCCAATTTCTGAACCGTATGAAGATATACAAGAAAATAGCTAACAGTGAGAAGAATATCGCCCATAAAGCAGCAATTTTTATATCATCTGCAATCGTAGGACCGACTTTATGCGAACTTTCTCTGTAATCAGTCAGAAATTTATCTAAAGTTACATTGTCTCCCAATACGGGTTTTAATCCTTCATATAATTTTTCTTCGACAATATTATCTGCATTTGCATCTTTGCTGTTTACCATAAATTTGGTAATTATTTTTACCTGATCGGAAGTTCCGTAGGTTTTCACTTCCGGAGCTTCGTCGAATGAACCTTTGAGATACTCTGCTATTTCTTGAGTATTTACCGGTTTGTCAAATTTTACGACAAAAGTTCGTCCTCCTTTGAAATCAACGCCGTAATTTAACCCTTGCGTAAATAATGAAGCAAGCCCGAGAATAATTATTGAAGCTGAAATTACATAGAAAATCTTACGTTTACCGATAAAATCTATATTAGTATTTTTAAAGGCATTTTTAGTAAATTTTGTATAAAATTCGGTAGTTTTATTTCTGGCAAACCTTGAAGTAAATACTAAGCGTGTTATAAAAATTGCGGAGAATAAAGAGGTTAAAATACCTATAATTAAAGTAGTTGCAAAACCTTTAATAGGACCGTGTCCGAAAACAAATAAAATTATACCTGTAATTAATGTTGTAAGATTTGAATCAATAATTGCAGAGTAAGCGTTTTTATAACCGTCTTGAACAGCCAACTTCAGCCCTTTACCGAGAGCCAACTCTTCCTTTATTCTTTCATAGATAAGCACATTGGCATCTACGGACATACCTATTGTAAGCACAATACCGGCAATACCGGGCAATGTCAGAACGGCATGTAATGATGCTAAGACACCGAAAATTAAAAATATATTCGCTATAAGAGCAAGGTCGGCAACATAGCCGGCTGTCTTATAAAAGAATACCATATAAAGTAAGATAAATATGAAAGCAAAAATAAATGCTGTCATCCCGTGTGTAACGGCTTGTCTTCCGAGTGAAGGTCCTACAACCTGTTCTTCGATAATTAAGGCCGGTGCTTGTAACTTCCCTGATTTAAGGATATTAGCAAGATCTTTTGCTTCTTCTTGAGAAAAATGACCGGAAATTGAAGAACTTCCGCCTCGTATTTCGGAATTAACGACAGGATATGAATAGACATAGTCGTCAAGGACTATGGCTATTTGCCTTCCTATATTTTCTTTTGTAATTAAAGCCCACTTTCCGGCACCTTCGGCATTCATTGTCATCGAAACTTCCCATTCACCGGTTACAGGGTCTGTTTGCTCTCTTGCATTTACCACAACATCTCCTTCTAAAGCAGGTTTTCCTGCTCTTTTAGCTTTCAAAGCATACAGTTTAAACAATTCTCCTTTGTCATCAAAAGGTTTTACACCCCACCGCAAACGCATTTCTTTAGGGAAAATTGATTTTATTTGTTTCATTCGCAAAATTGCATTAACCTCGGCCGTATCTTTCATATGAGCAAAACCTACGGCAGATGAATTAATCGGCTGATTTCTCTTATCCATGTAAGGAACT
>CAMZKI010000177.1 GCA_947311125.1 uncultured Chlorobiota bacterium | reverse complement strand
TTTTGATTTTTTTATACGAAACATTATGATTTTAAATAAATTATATATAAATTTGCAGATTAATTCGCAACAACCTGAAAAAACATCACTATCTTGCTATGGCATTAATTATAAAAAGTTGTCATGAAAGAACGTAAATATAGATTTAACCCGGAAACTTTAACCTACGAGGCAGAAGATGTAAAGTTCTCAAAGTTATTTCTCAAGTCATTTATTCCCAAATTCCTGACTGCATCCGTTTTAGGCATTATATTCTTTTATGTTTTTTCATCTTTCATCAAAAGTCCGGATGATTTTTTGGCTGATACAAAAAACAACGATATAAAACTAAAACTGGAGTTGTTAAATAATGAACTGGATTATACCGTAAAAACATTAGCCGTATTACAACACAGAGATGATGACGTTTACAGAATGATATTTCAAGCTCCCCCCATCCCCGCATCGAAAAGAAAAGCCGGTTTCGGAGGAAGCGTAAGACCTAAAATATACACAAATATAGAGAACTCGGATATTCTTAACAACACAATTCAAAAAACCGATATTTTATCTAAAGTAATGCTCGTTCAATCCGAATCTTACAATGAGATTTTTGATTTGGTAAAAAATACGGAAAAACTGGCATCTTGCATTCCTGCAATTCAGCCTATTGCACTTGACGATTTAACACGTTTCGGCTCATCTTTCGGAAGACGTTTTCATCCTATTTTAAAAATATGGAAAATGCATACAGGAGTTGATTTGACAGCTCCGAGAGGAACGAAAATTTATGCTGCCGGAGACGGTATCGTTTTTCATGCAGGCAATTCTTCTGGAGGGTACGGAAGAATTGTGAAAATAAATCACGGTTTCGGTTATACGACTTTCTATGCTCATATGAGCAAAGTTTTAGTAAGACCCGGACAACATGTTAAAAGAGGAGATGTAATAGGTTTGGTAGGCAGCACCGGATTGTCTCAGGCTCCTCATCTGCATTATGAGGTAAGGATTAACGGAAAACCCGTAAACCCTATCAATTTTTACTATGAAGATTTGACAGACCAAGAATATTATGATATGATAGAAGCATCTTCAAAAGCAGAGACACATATCTACGAATAAACCGAAAAAAGAAGATTTTTTTAAAAAAACTCTTCGATTTCTCTGTCAGAAGAGTTTTTTTTTAACGTAAAAATAATAATTAACAGTAGGACAATACATTAAAAATTAAAATGGGATTATTTAACTTTTTAAACAAAGAAATTGCAATTGATTTAGGCACGGCAAACACGATAATCATAGAAAATGATAGAATTGTTGTAGATGAGCCTTCAATTGTGGCAATAGGTGAAGGAGACAAACTAATTGCTTTGGGACATAAAGCCCAGCAGATGCAGGGAAAAACACACGAAGGCATAAGAACGATACGCCCTCTCAGAGACGGGGTTATTGCAGATTTTATGGCTGCAGAACTTATGATAAGAGAATTGATTAAGATGGGAACTTCAAAATCAAAGTTTTTTTCCCCTTCACTAAAACTTGTTGTTTGCATTCCTTCAGGAAGTACTGAGGTTGAGATAAGAGCTGTCAGAGACTCTTCAGAACATGCCGGTGCACGAGAAGTATATATGATTTATGAACCTATGGCGGCAGCACTCGGTATGGGTATTGACGTTGAAGCCCCTTCCGGAAATATGGTTGTAGATATAGGAGGAGGAACAACTGAAATTGCCGTAATATCATTAGGCGGTATTGTCAGTAATAAGTCTATCAGAATAGCGGGTGATGATTTCACCCAAGATATACGCGAATATATGCGACATCAACACAACATAAAAATAGGTGAACGAACTGCAGAAAGAATTAAAATAGAGGTAGGTGCAGCGACGCCGGATATTGACGATATTCCTGAAAAATTTGTTGTAAGAGGTCCTCATCAAATGACGGCATTACCTATAGAAATTCCTATCTCGCATGCAGAAATTGCACACTGTCTGGATAAATCTATTGCCAAAATAGAGTTTGCAATAATAAGCGTTTTAGAAAAAACACCTCCGGAATTATATGCCGACGTTCACCAAAAAGGAATTTACCTGACAGGAGGCGGAGCATTGCTGAGAGGATTGGATAAACGTTTATCGGAAAAAACAAACATAAAATTTCACATTGCCGAAGATCCCTTACATGCCGTAGCAAGAGGAACAGGTATTGCGCTTAAAAATGTTGATAAATTTAAATTTTTGAAACGCTGATATTATTCATTAAAATACGTTATTCTTTTATTACCCTATGAGAGAGTTTCTGAACTTTATAAAAAACAGGCATTTTTTCCTTTTATTTCTGCTTTTAGAAACTTTCTCAATTTTCCTTATTGTAAAAAATACAGGAAAGGAATTTATTTTTTTACATTCTGCAAATGCTGTTTCGGGAGCCCTGCATAAAAAAGCAAGCGATATATATTCATATTTTTCTTTAAAATCAGAAAACAGAAAACTTCTGAAAGAGAATAATAAACTCAGAAATTATATCAGCTTTATTCAGCCTAAAGAAGAGCGGTTTTCTGCAAAAATACAAGATTACGGCTATTTCTACAAATCAGCTTACGTTGTTAAAAATTCCGTAACAAAAGAGCATAACATAATTACCGTTGATAAAGGAAGTAAAGACGGAATAAGAGAAAATTCGGCAGTTGTTTCGGATAACGGCATTGTCGGAGTTACCGGAATAGTAGGGAATCATTACAGCACGGTTATTTCTTTATTGAATACAAGGCTTGAGATAAGTGCTAAAGTTAAAAGAACAAATTATCACGGAATATTAAAATGGGACGGAAAAGATTACAGGTATGCAACCTTGTATGATATTCCCGAATATTCATCTCTTTTTAAAGGTGATGAGATAGTAACAAGCGGATATTCGGCAATATTTCCGGAAAATCTTAAAATAGGCACAGTTTTTTCTTTTGAAAAAGGTAAGCAAAGTACTTTTTACAATATTAAAGTAAAGCTAAGCCAAGATTTCAAAAGACTTGACTATGTATATATAATTGATTACAGAGGACGTAAGGAACGCACCCAAACTGAAGACAGCACAATTTTCAGGTATCAGTTCTGATTTTTATAAACAATATCTCCGTTATCTTTAATTTCTATTATTGCTTCGGGAATATCCTGCTGCATAAGCTCCTGCATTCTTTTTATAACTCGGTTTTGCGGGTCAAGTTTTGTTCCTGTCATCTTATCTTGGTAGGTTGCCGTTATTTTTCCTTTCAAAAACTTGCCGTTGTCGTCAAGATATACTTTTATTATAGGAGCTATTCCGTTTACGCCTCTGAGATTAAAGCGGCGATATGTGCAAAAATTACCGAGGCTGTATGCTATAAACCTGTCTTTATACACTTCAACGGCTCTTGTAACGTGAGGTCCGTGACCGAAAACAACATCGGCTCCGGCATCTACCGCTGTATGAGCAAATTTGTAAACATTACCTCTGTTTTGCCCCAAATAATATTCTGTTTGCCTTGTAAGATGCTCGTGTTTACTTCCTTCTGCACCTCCGTGAAAAGAAACAATCACTATCTGACAATTTTCTTTCAGTTTTTTAACGGTATTTTTGACAAGTTCATAATCGGTTATTTTGCAAGTTCCGGTATTCGGAGCAAAGGCACAAAATCCGTATTTAACTCCGTTAACAGTAAAAGTATCGGTCGGGTGTGTTGTCAGTCCGGCAAAATGAAGTCCGGCACGTTTCAAAACTTTCACGGTATTTTTCCTTCCGTATTCACCTAAATCACCAAGATGATTATTGGCAATGCTTACAACGTCAAATCCTGCATCAACAAAACAATTTACATATTTTTCGGGCATACTGAAGCGATAACAGTTTGAACTTTTACAAGGTCTTGCCAGTTCGGGCTTATCCGAATATGCTCCTTCGTTATTTCCGAACGTTACGTCTGCATCTCTTAATATACTGACAACCGGTGCAAGTAAAGAACTGCAGTCGTTATTAGGCGGCAGATAATTGGGGGAAGTCGGAAAATTTGTTCCGAGCATCATATCGCCCACACCGATTATTGTAACAGTATCCGTCTTTAAAGTATCTGCCTTTATTGTTTCAATTTTAAGGGTATCGTTTTCTGCGTTATTTTTATTTTCCGGCTCTGTATTTTGTCCTAAAATTGTTGATGCAAATAATATCTGCGTAATTATAAAAATTATAATTCTTTTC
>CAMZKI010000176.1 GCA_947311125.1 uncultured Chlorobiota bacterium | reverse complement strand
TGGCAAAGGAGATTGCAAAGTTTATAGAAGGCTGTGATTTAGCAGGTTATAACTCAAATCAATTTGATATTCCTCTTTTGGCAGAAGAGTTTTTGCGAGCAAACGTTGACGTCAACAAATCTTCTGTTTTTTATGTTGAAGTCAACGTTTGCTCGCAAAAACTCTTCTGCCAAAAGAGGAATATCAAATTGATTTGAGTTATAACCTGCTAAATCACAGCCTTCTATAAACTTTGCAATCTCCTTTGCCACTTGCTTGAAAGTGGGAGCATCTTTTACGTCATCATCAGTTATACCGTGTATTTTTGATGCTTCTTTAGGTATCGGTATTTCCGGATTTATACGCATCGTTTTGGTTTCGGTGCTTTGGTTAGGGTTTACTTTCAGAATTGCTATTTCGACAATTCGGTCTTTGCTTACGTCAACTCCTGTTGTTTCGAGGTCGAAAAAAGCAATCGGTTTTTTTAAGTTTAGTTTCATTATTTTGTTTTTGAATTATCTCAATTCTGCACCTAACTCTTTTTCAAAGGTATATTGCAGTTTTTTCATTATCTTATCTATTTGCTTATCTTTTAATGTTTTTGTTTCGTCTTGTATGATAAAGCTTATTGCGTATGATTTTTTGTTGTCGCCGAGTTTTTTATCTTCAAAAACATCAAATACGAAAACATTTTTAAGGAGTTTACGTTCTGTTTTGTAAGCTAATTCCTGTATTTGAGCAAATTTTATGTTTTTGTTAAGAAGTAAAGCCAAATCTCGTTTTACTGCCGGATATTTCGGTATTTCTTTAAATTTAGGTGTTTCGGGCAGATTTTTTATAATTGTATTCCAGTGAATATCAGCAAAGAATACGTCTTGTTCAATATCAAAAACAGATAATAATTTATTGCTTATACGCCCGAAGTCAGCCAGTATTTTGTTCTTATAAATATATTTTAAACCGTAAGCAAAAACGGGGTTTTTTGATTCTTCTTGTTTTAAAATTGCTTCGGGGAAGTTAAGACGGTTTAAAATACCTGATACTTTCGATTTCAGATAATAAAAATCTGTCGGGTTTTCCGGAGTATTCCAGTTTATTTTGTTTTTGTTTCCTGATATTGTTACTGCGAGTCTTTGTTCTTCTTTGTATGAATTAAGCGGGGTATTATTTTCTTTTTTATCGTAACGATAAATATTTCCGAACTCATAAAGTTTTATGTTTCCGGTTTTACGATTTATATTTCTTATAACGGCTTCAAGGCTTCCGAAAATGAGGTCTTGTCTTAAAACATTAAGGTCGGTGCTCAGAGCATTTAAAATTTTAACGGATTTTTGACTGTCGAATATTTCGGTATCTGTATAATAACTTTCTTTTGTAAGAGAGTTTGACATTGCTTCGCTGAAACCGAGAGAACTTAAATATTCAGATATTTTATTTCTCAGCTTATCTGTATCCGGCTTTGGGGCATATGATAAGGTAGATTTAACGGAGTTCGGAGATTCTATATTATTATAACCGTATATTCTTAAAATTTCTTCAATAATATCAGCTTCTCTTGTAACGTCAACTCTGTATGAGGGAACTTCCAAATTTATTTTATCTCCGTCTTTTTTCAGTATTTTTATTTCAAGAGCGGCTAAAATTCGGTCAATATCTTCCTTGTCAATTTTTTTTCCCGTTAATCTGTCAATATGTGAATATTTAACTTCAACTTTAAAATTTTCTATTTTTTCTGGATATATATCAATTATTTCCGATGATATTTCGCCTCCTGCAATTTCTTTAATTAAAACGGCTGCTCTTTTCAAGGCATAAATGACATTGTTAGGGTCAACACCTCTTTCAAAACGGAAAGATGCATCTGTTTGCAAGGCATGTCTTTTTGAAGTTTTTCTGATATAAACAGGATTGAAATAAGCACTTTCCAAAAATATATTTTTTGTATTATCCGTTACTCCTGATTCTGCACCGCCGAAAACTCCTGCAATACACATAGGTTCTTTTGTATTGCAAATCATCAGGTCGTCTTTGTGAAGTTTTCTTTCTTCTTCGTCAAGGGTAACAAAGGGTGTTCCTTCGGGCAGCGTTTTTATAATAACCTGATTGCCCGTAATTTTGTCGGCATCAAAAGCGTGAAGAGGTTGTCCGGTTTCGTGTAATACAAAGTTGGTTATATCCACTATATTGTTAATCGGTTGCAGCCCTATTGCTTTAAGCCTGTTTTTAAGCCAGTCAGGTGATTCTTTAACTGTTATTCCGGAAACGGTAACGCCTGCATACCTTTTACATGCTTCGGTATTTTCAATTTTTACGGGAATCGTAAGGTTTGTATTATCTGTTTTGAATTTGCCGGTATCCGGTTTTTTGAGGTTTATATTTTTTCCGTGATATTTAAAATAAGCGACCAAATCGCGTGCAACACCGATGTGTGAAGCTCCGTCGGCACGGTTAGGGGTTAATCCTATTTCAAATATTGTGTCTTTTTCTATTTTGAAATAATCTTTTGCCTGAGTTCCTGTTTCTGTATTGTCCGGCAATACTATTATACCGTCGTGAGATGTTCCTATGCCTATTTCATCTTCGGCACAAATCATTCCTTCTGAAATTTCGCCTCTTATTTTTCCTTTTTTTATTTTTATTTCATTATCATTGAAATACAGTTTTGTTCCGACGGTTGCAACCACAACTTTTTGACCGGCTGCAACATTAGGGGCGCCGCAGACTATTGATAATAATTCTCCTGTCCCGATATCGACGGTTGTTATGCTTAATTTGTCGGCATTAGGGTGTTTTTCACAAGTTTTAACTTCTCCTATAACAAGTCCTTCCATTCCGCCTTTTATGCTTTCAAACTTTTCCGTTCCTTCTGTTTCAAGTCCTATATCGGTAAGTATTTCAGCAAGGTCTTCGGGGTTGATATTTATTTTCGTATCAAAATACTGTTTTAGTTGGTTATAAGAAATTTTCATTTTTTAAGATAAGTTTCTGTTTTAAATTATTTAAAATTCCAAAAGTAAGAAAAGGAAGCTTTATAACAAAAACTTCCTCTTTCAGGTTTAAATAAGTTGTTTTGATTTTATGTTAAACGTCAATATTTGCATAAGTTGCATTTTCTTCAATGAATGCTCTTCGAGGCGGAACGTCATCACCCATAAGCATTGAGAAAACCCTGTCGGCTTCGGCTCCGTTTTCTATTGTAACTTGTTGGAGAATACGGGTTTCGGGGTTCATTGTTGTTTCCCAAAGTTGTTCGGCATTCATTTCTCCGAGACCTTTGTATCTTTGAACACTTACACCGCTTTCTTTTCCTTTACCGAGCTCCTCAATTGCATTTGCTCGTTCTTCTTCTGTCCAGCAATAGACGGCATTTTTACCTTTTTTTACTTGGTATAAAGGCGGGGTAGCTATGTAAAGGCATCCTTTTTCGATAAGTTCTCTCATATACCGAAAAAAGAAAGTCATTATTAATGTTGTGATATGGCTTCCGTCCACATCGGCATCGGTCATTATTATTATTTTGTGATACCTGAGTTTTTCAAGGTTAAGGGCTTTGCTGTCTTCTTCGGTTCCTATTGAAACGCCGAGAGCCGTGAAAATATTTCTTATTTCTTCGTTTTCAAAGACTTTATGTTGCATTGCTTTTTCAACATTCAGAATTTTACCTCTGAGGGGAAGTATTGCCTGAAATTTACGGTCTCTTCCTTGTTTTGCCGTTCCGCCTGCCGAGTCACCCTCAACGAGATAGACTTCAGTATTTTCGGGGTTTCTGTCGGAGCAATCTGAGAGTTTTCCGGGTAAACCTGCACCGCTCATAACATTTTTTCGCTGAACAAGTTCTCGAGCTTTACGTGCAGCGTGCCTTGCTTGTGCGGCAAGTATTACTTTGTTGACAATTTGCTTTGCATCTGTCGGGTTTTCTTCCAGATAATTTCCGAGCATTTCGCTTACTGCTTGATCAACTACTTTACTTATTTCTGAATTTCCGAGCTTTGTTTTTGTTTGTCCTTCAAATTGAGGTTCTTGGACTTTAACTGATATAACTCCGGTAAGTCCTTCCCTGAAATCGTCTCCGCTTATTGAAAATTTTAATTTGTTAAGCATACCCGAATTTTCGGCATAATTCTTTAAAGTTCTTGTAAGTCCTCTTCTGAAACCTGTTAAATGTGTTCCTCCTTCATGGGTATTAATGTTGTTTACGTAAGCATGAATATTTTCCGAAAATGATGTATTGTATTGTAAGGCAATTTCTACGGGAACGCCGTCTTTTACGGTTGAAATATTAATGACTTCCGAAATAAGAGATTCTCGTGTTTGGTCAAGATATTGGACAAATTCTTTCAGCCCGAGTTCTGAGTAAAACTCTTCAAATTTGAAATTACCTTCTTCGTCTTTTTGTCTTTTATCTGTCAGTTTTATGCGAATTCCTTTGTTCAGAAAAGAAAGCTCACGCATACGTGTAGCCAGAATATCAAAGTTGTATTCATTTACCGTAAAAATAGAAGTGTCAGGAATAAAAGTTATTTCTGTTCCGTGTTCTTCAGTATCTCCTACTATTCTGATATCCGACAGCGGTTTACCTATGGCATACTCTTGTTCGTAAATTTTTCCGTCACGATATATTCGGGCAACTAATTTTGTTGAAAGGGCATTAACACAAGAAACTCCTACACCGTGCAAGCCCCCGGATACTTTGTATGTGTCTTTATTAAATTTTCCTCCTGCGTGCAATACGGTCATAACAACTTCTAAAGCCGATTTGCCTTCTTTTTCGTGATAATCCACCGGGATGCCTCTTCCGTCATCTTTTACGGTTATTGAATTATCTTCATTAATTCTTACATCTATTGTAGTACAAAATCCGGCAAGGGCTTCATCAATTGAATTATCAACAACTTCATACACAAGGTGGTGCAAACCTCTTTCTCCTACATCACCGATATACATTGCAGGTCGTTTTCTGACTGCTTCTAATCCTTCAAGAACTTGAATGTTATCGGCGGAGTAATTGTTGTTATTACTGTTAATTTTATTTTTTTCTTCCATAATATTTGACTCTTTCTTTCAAAAACAAGATTGCGAATTTACATAAATTTGATGAGATAATAAAATATAACTAAAAAAGTTTTTAACATACAGGTATTATTTTTTTAATTTATAATATTCTGTTTTTGAGATGTATACATATTATCAAGTTGGTATTGTTTTATATTTGTTTTTATGTATGGTTTGTAATTTGTAATTTTGTATGTATGGGACATAAAGGGAAAAATAAAAAGTGGTGTTACGATTATCCGCGACCGGCATATACGGCTGATTGTCTTATTTTTACGAGAAAAAACGAAGATACGCAAATTGTTTTGATAAAACGAAAACACAATCCTTTTAAAGATATGCGGGCATTGCCCGGCGGCTTTGTCGATATCGATGAGAAAGGTATTGATGCCGCCAAAAGAGAACTTTTTGAAGAAACCGGAATTATTGTCGAAAAATTATTTGAATTCGGAATTTTTGATACTCCGGGCAGAGACCCGCGAGGCAGAACTGTTTCCGCCGTATTTTACGGTTTTGTAAACAATGTCGAAAAACAAATGAATGCCGGTGATGATGCTTCGGATGTCTCCCTTTTTTCCGTAAATAATTTACCTGAATTAGCTTTCGACCATAAAGAAATTATTGAAAAAGCCGTAAAAGAACTATTGTAAAAAATTACAGCAACTTTCTTCTTACGGGCATAGTCATACACCTGGCTCCGCCGCCGCCTCTGGCAAGTTCAGAACCGTGTATCGTTACAACCGCTTTTTCGTAATCTTCGATTTTAACTTTATTATTGATTACATCTTTTGCTCTTAATACTTCAAAACCGTTTTTGTTCAATTCCTCAACAGTGTGATTGTTTCGTTCGTATCCGATAATTTTTCCGGGTGCAAATGCAAAAAAATTTGCCCCGCTGTGCCATTGTTCCCTTTCCTGATTTTTAACATCATTTCCGCCGCATAAAATCGGTTTTGAAGTATTAAGAGCAAAAGATGTAATCAATAATAAAGTTAAAATCGAAGATTACGAAAAAGCGGTTGTAACGATACACGGTTCTGAACTTGCCAGAGGCGGCGGCGGAGCCAGGTG
>CAMZKI010000175.1 GCA_947311125.1 uncultured Chlorobiota bacterium | reverse complement strand
GCATGGAACTCTGCACTTGCCGCAATTGCAGGAGATGTTGTAATATGGAAGCCCTCATCCAAAACTCCGCTTACGGCAATTGCAACTATGAACATCATACAAGATGTTTTGAAAAGAAATAATGTTCCGGAAGGAGTATTCAATTTAATCGTTGCAAAATCTTCAGTTATGGGAGATAATTTTGTGGGAGACAAAAGAGTTCACCTTATCTCGGCAACCGGTTCTACGGCCGTAGGTAAACGAATAGGCGGTATTGTAGGAAAACGCCTCGGAAAAACTATTCTGGAACTGGGAGGAAATAATGCCGTTATCATTACACCGAGTGCGGATATTCCTATGGCTGTAGGGTCTACCGTTTTCGGAACCGTAGGAACTGCAGGACAAAGATGTACTTCTACAAGACGTATCATTATTCACGAAAGTATTTATGAAGACGTAAAAAGCAGATTTATAAAAGCATATGAAGGAGTCGCAAAAAAGATAGGTAATCCTTTAGATAATAATACATTAGTAGGTCCGGTAATTGATAAGTTTACCGTTGAAGCGTTTGAAAGAGCCGTAAAACAAGTACAGGAAGAGGGCGGTAAAATTATTTTCGGCGGAGAGATTCTTAAAGGCTATGAATCCGATAATTACGTTATGCCTTGTATAGCTGAGGCTGAAAATCATTATAAAATAGTTCAGGAAGAAACATTCGCTCCTATTGTTTATTTGATAAAATACAGCGGAGGCATTGAAAATGCGATTGCAATAAATAATGATGTTCCGCAAGGTCTTTCATCGGCTTGTTTTACTCTTAATATGAGAGAAGCTGAAGAATTTTTATCGCAAGTAGGTTCTGACTGCGGTATTGCAAACATAAATCTCGGAACTTCCGGTGCTGAAATAGGCGGAGCATTCGGCGGGGAAAAAGATACCGGAGGCGGAAGAGAATCCGGCTCTGATGCTTGGAAAGCTTATATGAGAAGACAAACAAATACCGTAAATTGGGGATCGGAATTACCTCTTGCTCAAGGTATTGAATTTGATTTTTAATATCCGAACTTTATTAAGATAAAAGCCGGCAAATATCTGCCGGCTTTTTTTAAAAAATATTATCAAAACCACTATGTCCTTTTAAAGGGATCCCTCATCATATGCTTTTTCTCCGTGTAAGGAATTATCTAATCCTTCCAGTTCTTCTGTTTCGGTAACCTTTACTCTTGTTATTAAATTTATAATTATCAGCATAACATAGGTAAATACAAACGCATAAGCAGAAGCGGCTATAACTGCCGTAACTTCTTTGAAGAAAAATGAAGTATTCCCTTCAATTAATCCTGACTGACCGTTAATTGCGGAAGAAGCAAAAACGCCGAGCAAAATAGTGCCCGTAAAGCCTCCGATACCGTGAACTCCCCATACATCAAGAGCATCATCCCACCCCCATTTATTCTTAAATTGAACAGCAATAAAGCAAATAACTCCGGAGGCAATACCTATTAACATTGCTGCCCAAACAGGCACAAAGCCGGCAGCAGGCGTAATTGTTGCTAATCCGGCAACGGCACCTGTAAGTAATCCGACAAATTTCGGTTTACCTTCCTTTATCCATTCAATAATAAGCCAGGTAATTGCAGCAAAAGAGGCTGCAATATCCGTATTTAAGAAAGCTGTTGTTGTTACTGCATCAACTTTTAATTCACTTCCTGCATTAAAACCGTACCATCCGAACCACAATAAACCGGTTCCTATTGCCACCAAAGGTATGCTGTTAGGCGGAGATGGTTTTCCTCTTCTTTTTCCTACATAAAAAACAGATGCCAAAGCTGCAAAACCTGCAGTTGCATGAACAACGATTCCTCCTGCAAAGTCAAGAACTCCCCATTGTGCCAATAATCCTCCGCCCCAAACCATATGAACAAAGGGATAATAAACAAACAACTGCCATGCAACTAAGAATATTAAATATGCCTTAAACGTAACTCTGTTAACAAAAGCACCTGTTATTAATGCCGGAGTAATAATTGCGAACATCATCTGATAAGCAATAAAAATATACTCCGGGTATTCTCCGTTTGCTCCGCTGTATGCCTGATTAAAAGGAATACCTTTTAGAAAAGCCCAATCAAAATTTCCTATAATTCCGCCTTCACCTCCGCTGAAGCACAAGGAGTAACCGAAGGCTATCCATAAAATTGTCGTAATTCCCAGAGATACAAATGTTTGCATCATTATTCCGAGAATATTTCTTTTTCCGGCTAATCCTCCGTAAAAAAAGGCTAAACCGGGAGTCATTAACATTACGAGACTCGTACTGAGAATCATAAATGTTGTTGTTCCTGTATCAAAACTCATAATATTTTATATTTAGTTAATGAATAAAAAATTATTAAAAAGAAAAACCTGCAATTAAGTAGATTTTTTCTGCTTGCGGGTTTGTAATTAATGATACTGATAGGGGCAAAGAAAAGTTTTCTGTAATTTTTATGTCTCTTACAGTTTTTATTCCGAGGTTAACTATACCTGCAGAATTTCCGTAATAACCGCTTTCGCCTATATTGGTATCAGGTTTTGTTAAATTTGCTCCTGTAAATAGGGTAAAATATTGAAAATCGTAACTTATTTCAGCATAGGTTGAATATTGAATATCTCCCGTAGTTCCGTCATTATTTATTCTTAAAGCATCGGCACCGTAAAAATTTGTTGCAACAAAAACCGACAAAGGAAAATTATCAGTGCCGTTAAAAGCTAATGTAGCTTCTAAGACATGTCCTGTTGAAGAACTTTTATAGTCAAAATAATTATAATCGGCGTTCTCATTCGGAAAAAAATAATCCGTAAGTATTACAGAAAACATATCATATGTATATGAGGCATATATATCCGTTTCCTGAATTCCTGGAGAATTAACGGTATAAGCACCCCATGTTCCGAGAGCAAAGCCTTTTTTACTGAATTCTATTCCCGGTTGTATGCTTGGTGAAGCTCCGTAATCTGTTCCTCGCCATACATACCGGCTCATTAAATCAAGACTTAAAGAAACGGGATTTTCTTTTTTGTCTTGTGCGAATAAAAAATTACTTATTAAAATAAATACTGATAAAAATAAAATTACTCTTCCTTTTTTCATTGTTGAAATATTTAGTTTTTAATTTCAACAAAATTGAGTTTTTTTATTTTTTCAGGCAATCGTGTATATTCGTATTATAAGATACGCGTTTTACTTAGAAGATGAGTTTAAATTTTTGTAATATTGTTTTTTATTGCAAATTTGACCAAGTCCACCGTATTTTTCAAGTCTAACTTTTTCATAATACTTGCCTTGTGTGTTTCAACGGTTCTTATGCTTATCGAAAGCATCTGTGCTATATCCGGGTTATTCATACCTTCTGCAACATATTGTAAAATTTCTCTTTCTCTGTTTGTAAGATTATTCAGTTTATTTTTTGAAATATCTAAACCTAAGCGAGCTTTACTGAGATAACTTTTTAAAATTACATCGGAAATTGATTTGCTGAAAAACTCTTTGCCTTCATATATTTCAGTAATTGCCGAAAGCAGTTCTTCTCTTGTGGTGTTTTTAGGTAAGTAACCTTTAACTCCGGCTTTTACGGCATTAAAAATAAAATCTTCCGATATGTGCATTGACAGCATCAATATCTTTATTTGCTTAAAATTTGATGATAAAACTTTTGCAACTTCGATTCCTGACATTTTAGGTAACGAGATATCTAAAAGAATTAAATCAGGGATTCGTTTATTAAGCAACTGAAACAGTTCATAACCGCTTGTTGCTTCTCCTGTAATTTCTATTTTCTCATTTTCAGATAAAAGAGATTTTATTCCGTCTCTTACAATATGGTGATCGTCGACCAGTATAATTTTTATTTTATTCATTGATAAGGTATTTTTATTTCTATAACCGTTCCTTCGGATATTACGGATTTTATGTTTATTTTACCTGACAATATAACTGTTCTGTCTATCATATTTGCCAACCCGTTTCCTTTTATATTTTTTTCTTTTGATACATCAAAACCTTTTCCGTTATCTTTAATTTCAATTAAGACTTCGTTTTCTTTAAAGTAAAAATTTACATGAGCATTTGAAGCTCCGGAATGTTTTATAATATTTGTTAAAGCCTCTTGAATTATTCTGAATATGTATATATCGGTATTTTGATTTTTAATTTGATTTTTCCCGTAAACAGAAAATTTAACGACGGTATTTGTAGTTTTTGAAATTTCGTTACAAATATTTTGAATTGCCGTTAATAATCCGAATTCTGACAAAGCAGCAGGCATTAAATTATTGGATATTCTGCGTATTTCATCAATTGTTTTATCAAATAATTCTCTCAGTTTTTCAGCCCCCGTTTTTGAGTCTTCGGAGTTTCTCAGTTTTGTTATACAACTCTCATACCTTAGTTTTAAACCTATTAGCGACTGTCCTAAACCGTCATGCAATTCTCTTGATAATCTTTGTCTTTCAATCTCCTGCCCGTCAATTAGTGATACAAGGCTCTTTTTTTGCTCTTCTTCTATTATTTTTGACTGATGTTTTAATTTTTTAATCATATTATTAAAAGATTCTGTCAGTACACCTATCTCATCGCTTAATTTTGAGCGTATTTCAATGTCTAAATTACCTTTACTTACCTCATGTGCCGCATTATTCAGTTTCTCAATAGGGTATGTCATCATTTTAGATAAAATAATAACGGCAATTAATATAAATATAAAAATAAAGATACTTATAAAGATAATTTCGCTTCTTATCTTATATATCGGAACTACAGCTTCCTGATAATCTATTTCAGCCAAAATAACCCAGTCAAAAAAAGGCAAATTTAATTTTCCGAACGAACTTAATACTTTAACGCCTCGATAGTCTTCAATAATAACTGTTCCGGTTTTATTCTTAAGGGCTGCTTCAACGGCTTGGTTTTTTACAATCGTTTTCATTATCGATTCATTTTGAAAACGTGAAGAACTTCTCATTAAATAATCTTTACCGACTAAGTATGACTCTCCGGATTTACCTAAACCGCCTGATGAATTATTCTCAAGCATTACGACATCAATCGGCTCTGAAGATATTTCAAAAACTATTATTCCTTCATATTCATTTTCTTTACTTAGAATTACGGAACTTAAAGTAATATAATTACAACTGTCATTTTTTGAGTAGTCTTTTATAAATATCGATTTTTCTGTTGTCTTATTTATCAAATCTTCAAAATCAGAGATACTGTTATCACATTCTTTTTCCGAATTTTTAATAAAAAAATATTACCGCTTTTACTTATTATAAAAATTCTGTTGTAATAATCTTCCGAAACCTCTTTTAAAAAAAGATTATTTTTCGGTTTAAGGTCGTATTCCTTCTCATAGTTAAATATATTACCTGTGTCATTAATTTGTTGCGTGAGGTTTATAATATCGGAAGATGATTTTGCAAGTTTTACCTCTTTTATACAGGTATTAAAAAATTTCTCAATTAAGTTAGTTTTTATTACACGAACAGATGTCAACTGATTAAAGGTTCTTTCCAAGATTGCATCTTTTGTTCGGTAAAAAGAAAAAGAAGCAACTATAGTTATAGTAACAACACTTATGAATATTGATGCAACAACTAATTTATCGGTAATTGAAAACTTTCTCATATTTTTTAACGACATTTTAATTATTGTGCCTGTAATATAAAAATTGAAGGTCTTTTATTGATTTGCGGTTTTTGTTTTTTCCATTCACCTATTGTTTTTGTTTTTATAAATTCGGTTTTAAGAGTTATATCTGCTGCTATACATAAGAGTGTATTTTTTTTACAGGTTTTCAATACAGAATCCAACATTTTCATATTTCTGAAAGGCGTTTCCATAAAAATTTGAGTTTGATTTTCGGTAATTGATTTTTTTTCCAATTCCTGAATTTTTCTTATCCTTTCGTTATCTTTAACAGGTAAATACCCGTTAAATGCAAAATTTTGCCCGTTCATTCCGGAAGATATTAAAGCAAGTAAAATTGCAGACGGTCCGACCAAAGGAATAACATCTATATTCTTTTTATGTGCTTCGGCAATAACCGATGCACCGGGATCGGCAATTCCGGGATTCCCTGCTTCTGACATTATCCCGACAGGATTTCCGGACAAACAAGGTTTTAAAAATCCCGAAATTTCTTCCGGTTTTGTATGCTTGTTCAATTCAAAAAAAGTTATTTCATCGATATTTTTTGTTTTTGATACTTTTCTGATATATCGTCGTGCAGTACGAATATTTTCAACAATAAAAAATTGTAAACTTTCAATAATATCAACAACATTTGCCGGTATTACCGATTTTATTTCACTGTCTCCGAGCGTTGTCGGAATTAAATAGATTTTTCCTTTTTCAGACATTATGTTATTTATGATATACACGTTATTAATTGCGTACGGGAATTGCTGTTAATTTTCCAATAAAACGTCCTTTGTCAGTACTGACTCTTACAACAAACAAGCCTATACTTCTTTGCGGCAAGTCTATCTTTATCAATTGTTTATTGTAGGTTGACGTATTTATGTTTTTTATCTCATTTCCAGAAAAATATCTTTGAAAAATAATTTTCCCCGATAAATCAGATACAATTATGTCTGCATATAAAAACTCTTCCCTGTTTAAAAATTCGATATAAAAATAATTGTCCGCGGGATTTGGGTAAATAAAAATATTGCTTTCAGGCTGTTCCGGATTTGTAATTTCGGTTCCGGAAACAATAAAATCATCAATATTCCAGCCGCAATACTGATCGGCATGGTCTGTCGGACCCAATGAAAACCTTATCTTTATTTTTTGATTATCGGCATACTCGGAAATATCAAAAGTTTGTTTAGTCCAAATGCTGTCGGCGATAACCGTGTTATAATTTCTCCAAATATTTACCCATTCGTCTGTATCATTCTGTATATCAATTGACACCTTATCAAATCTGTATTGGTCAATACCCAATTGCCGCTGAAATGAGAGTTGAATATTTTCATAATTTCTGCAGTCAATTACCGGCGAAACGGCATATTCTTTTTCATACCCGATATTATTTTCGTAGTCGCCGGTATGATTTCCCAAGCCGGTTAAATCCGTTCCGAGAACATTATTTCCTGAGAAAGCATTTTCAGGGTCGGGATAACCTTTTTCGCCGCCGAGTCCTTCCGGATTTCCGATTTGAAATTCACCTGAAAGTTCCCAAGTATCAGCATTTTCAAAATCATCTTCAAAAATTGTTTCATAAACATAAAAAGTCATTTGAATTGTATCATTATACCGATATTCATCCGTAAATCCGTCAGGATTGCTTGTCCATACTTTAATAGTATGTTTTGCGAAAGGTAATAAAATCTCATCAAATTTAATTTCGGCAATTTCTCCGGTTGCAAGACTCCCCGTCCACTGCTTGCTTTTTACATCAGTATTATCAATTTCATAGGTTACGGTAACGGAAGTAAGGTCTTGATTTCCTCTGTTTCTTATTTTAAAAGACGGTGTGAATCTGTTTTTTCCGTAATAATACTTCTCCGGAGAAATAATCATAAGCATTTGTGCATCATAATCGGCAACAGGCAGATTAGGGTCATATCCGGGATATTCCGTTATATTCAAATTTAACGGGTCTAACCAGTCTTTAAGCCGTGTTTCCGGTGTTGTTCCGGTGTTCCATGAATATGAAAATTTGCCGTACCAATCCGGTTCCGTAAGGTTTAAGCAAGAAGCATATCCGCCGTGTAATTGCCCGATGATTAAACCGTTTTGATTAAACAGCGGCGACCCCGACGAACCGCCTTCTGTTGTTGTATTTCTGTCCCAAACAACTTTCCAGTGTGAAGTTTCCGAACTTGAATTACCGAGATAATAGTCTGAAACGGAAGAGTCATCATCGTAAGATATTTTTTTAATATCAGCACTCGGATGGTGAACGGAAACAGATGTTACCGGAGGAACATCTTCATTATTCCAGCCGGAATAATAAACATTATAAGTATACGGCGGAATATCATTCATTTCAAATAAGCAAAAATCTGATTCATAGTCCTTTGCCCGCAATACTGCACCGGATAAATCATTATGACTCGGTGAAATTGACGGATTATCACATGTTGCACTTTGCCAATTAAACCAAAACACCAAATCGGCAGGATTTTCATAGCAATGATTTGCTGTTAATATATAAGGTTTACCATCATCTTTAGTATTATTTATCAAAGCACCCGAACAAAAACCGGAACCTCCGGTTACCAGCATACAAACCGAACGAATTTGGTCGCTGTAAGTTCCGTCGTCGCAGGCAACATTCATATTACAATCGCCTGAATTTCCGAAAGCCTTTACCATATCTCCGACTCCTCTAAAACCGTGCGTTACTCTGTCGAGAATCAGTTCTCCGGAAAAATCGGCATTATACGGTTCAAAATATTCAATAACAATTTCATCTCCTCTTATCAAACTTGTAGCAAATGTTCCGCTTTTTTGCATATTAGAAGACGTAAAACCGCCTAAAACATCAGTTTTATCAGAATTATAAATATATAAAACAGATTTATCGGGAACTTTAAACTCTAAAAACTTTAAATTAATCGTTAGAGCATTTTTTGAAATTATTATTAAACGATATAATTTTCCTTCAGGAATATTTTCGACAGCGGCAAGTTTCTTAATATCAATATTGACTGCAATATTCTTTCCGAATTGCCATGGCTTGTCTTTTGCATCGTTCCGTATCGCTTCTTCTGTAAGAACTTTATTATCCGACTTTTCTAAATATATTCTCGGTAATTCGTTCTCCGGTTTTAAATTAAGACGGATATTAAAACCATAAGGACTCCCGCCTATGTTCAACTGAGCAAAAGTATTTTGAAACATAAACAGAAAAAAAAGAATTATTATATTTTGCCTCATAAACTGTATTTTGCTTTGCAAAGATTATCATTATTTATAATTTTACCTTAATTTTTCAATCAAAATAAATATAAAATCTTGAAAGTAACGTTTCTCGGAACAGGAACATCGCAAGGTGTTCCCGTTATAGGTTGTAATTGTGAAGTTTGCACCTCAGAAAACCCTAAAGAAAAAAGGCTGAGAAGCTCATCTCTTATCAGCATAAATAATAAAAATATTTTAATAGATGCCGGACCCGATTTCAGACAACAAATGCTGCGGGAAAATGTAAAAAAATTAGATGCAATTCTTTTGACTCATGAGCATAAAGACCATATCGGCGGATTGGACGATGTGCGGGCATTCAATTACATACAAAAAAAGCCTATGGATATCTATGCCGAGAAACGTGTTTGCGATACACTGCAGACACGAGATTTTGCTTACATTGAAGAACGCAGGGATTATCCCGGTATTCCAAAAATAAAATTTAACATAATAAAAAACAAAACTTTTTTAATTGAAGATACTAAAATTATTCCGGTAAGAGGGATACATATGAAACTGCCTGTTTTCGGCTATCGAATTAATAATTTTGCCTATATCACTGATATGAATTATATTAGCAGTCAGGAAAAAGAGAAATTAAAAAAACTTGATTTGCTTGTTATTAACGCATTAAGACGTAAAAAACACGTGTCGCATTTTAATCTGGAAGAAGCACTTGAAATTATTAAAGAATTAAAACCTAAGCAAGCATATCTTACTCATATAAGTCATAAAATAAGTTTTGAAGACAATGATATTAAATCTCTGCCTGAAAATATAAATTTGGCTTATGACGGTTTAAATATTGAAATTTAAATAACACAACAAAATGAAAGGGAAAATAATTATAGTAATTCTTATTCTTGCAGTAATTACTGC
>CAMZKI010000174.1 GCA_947311125.1 uncultured Chlorobiota bacterium | reverse complement strand
TGCCTGACGACTTTGTTACCGTATCTTCAGGATTGTTGGGAGAAAAAAAACCAAAATCTATTCTGATAATGCCGCTTCTGGGCGATGAAAAAATTCAGGGAGCAGTAGAAATAGCATTCTTACAAAATGAAATATCGGAAGATGTTATAAATCTTTTTGAAGAATTAAGCGAGATTATCAGAATAGATTTTGGTTTTTTTTCTCCCAACAATCCTGAAGATACGGTAACAAAGTCGTCAGGCAGGTTTTTCCTGAAAATTACGTTTTTTTCGTATGATGCCTGTCCTACTAAGCCTTCTCCCAAGCTGTATTCATTTTGCAGGAACTTTTCTCTTCCGTATGCATATGAGGATACTGCCGTTAATTTTTGTATTTCATCATCAAATATATAAAAAGCACCCTGAACAGCTCCGGTATATTCCGTTAAATTTACTAAAATATCATATGCTAAAGGCTTTATTTCATTATGCTTACGAAGAATTTCATCTGTAATGTTTTTACCTCCGGCAATCCAATTTTGTCTTTCTTCATTTATTGATTTTTTTAACAGGTTTTCTCTCATTTCATTAAGAGACAGTCCTAAATCGTCTTCAAAAAGTATGTTTGCCGTTTCCGAATATTCGCCTTTTCCTATTTTTTTAATGTATCCGGAATACTTGCTGATAAGATTTTCTTTTAGCAAAAGTTGTTCTAATATTTCTCGTCTTTCTTTTTTGAATTTTGCGGAAATTATCAGCACAACAGCCGCCGATATAAAGGGTATAATGTCTGTAAAATATAAAAGGGCGACTGAGTCGTGTAGGTTTTTAATATTTTCGATATTAAATTCCGAATTTTCCGACAGTGTATAATATGCCCACGCAAAAACAGGAAACAGCAAGCCTGCAAGGAAACCGTACACAGCATATTTCCATAATGAAATGTCTCTTATTCCGGCATAAGCGTCTTTCATTTTTTCTTATTTTTTATGTCTTTAAGCCACAAAGCATATTTCTTGTCTGCAGGTGTTTCTTTAGATTCCGATATTTTGCTTTCTCTTTGTTTTAGCTTTTCAATATCTGTATCCGAATAGTTTTCTGCGTTTTTTATTTTGCTGAACAAGCTGCTAAGTTCTTTTTCTTTTTCGGAAATTATTCCGGCTTTTGAGATTAGTTCTTCTCTCAGGAGGTCATTTTTCTTTTGAAGTTCTTCTCTGTATGAAACATTATCGGCAAGCATCAATATGCGTATTATTTCGCCTTTTTCATTTTTAACTGCCGAGAAAAAAGATGTTGTTTTTATTTCTGTGTTTTCTTTGGATATAAAAATAATTTCTTTGTCGGTAAAGTTATATTTTGATACAGAGTTGTAGATATCTTCTACCGTTTTTTTATCCTTACCTTTTATGAATTCAACAAAATGCTTATTTCTGAGTTCTGAAGGATTATATCCTAATTTGTTTAGAAACAAGGTGTTTGCAGAGTTTATTTTCCCTGCCGTAGTTAGTTCTAATTTAAAAAGCACTTTATCTATTACAGAGATAAGAGCATTCATTTCGGACACGCTCCTTTTGGTTTCTTTTTGAGCATCTCTTAATTCGCTTATTTTTTCCGACATTTCTGAATCTCTTAATGCAAGTTCTTCAGATTTTTTTCGAGTTTCTTGTAACAGTTCATTTGTTTTATCGGAAATTTTCGTTGTTTCAAGCGTTGTTGCTATATCTCCGGCAATGCTTTCTATAAATTCTACTTCGTCTTTTTTGAACTCGTAAAAAGATGCTATTTCTATAACACCCAATATATTATCTTCTGTTTTAAGCGGTATTATCAAAATATTTTTAGGAGCTGCTTCTCCGAGACCTGATTCTATCTGCATATAATCTTCCGGCACTTCTGAAATAAGAATGGAGTTTTTTTCAACTGCACACATACCTACCAGTCCGTCTCCGAACTCTACTCTTTTTGTAAGCATTTTAATACGATCATAGGCAAATGCTGAAATTAACTCAAGATAAGGTTCTTTTTCGCTGTCATTTACAATAAAGAAACCTCCCTGAGCAGCATTTAAAAACTTAACCATATTTATCAAGGATGTTTCGGCAAGTTTTTTTATACCCGATGTTGTTTCTCTGAGAATATCGTTAAATTTTGCCTGTCCTTCAGAAAACCATTGACGTTTCTTTTCTTCTTCAAGTCTCCTTTCATTTATTTCAATATTTTCTTTAAGCTTATCTCTTAAGTTCAGCAAGGATTTTTGAATTAAGTCTCTTTCTCCTGACGAACTGAAATCAACGTCATAATTATCAGAGAGCAAATTGTTTACAAAACCGGCAACTTCTTTTATTTGTTTTTTAACCGAGTCTATTTCCGAATCTGTTTTATTGAATTCTCTGCTTAAGTCCTCTTTAAAATCAGGCGACACGTCTTCTTTTCCGGAAATATTTGAAAGCTTGCGATTGATATAGTCAATATCTTTTGAGAGTTTGTTTTTTAAATAAAAGAAGGAAAGAGCTGCCGCTAAACCTATTAAAATAAGTGTGAAAATATCTGCAAAATTCTTTTTAAATTTATATGAATCTGCTTCTTTTTGTAACTTCTTTTTTAAACCTTCGGTTTTTCTTATTATATAGTTTATGTCTGAAATGTTGATAATTACATTTTTATCAGAAAAAAAGGTGTTCTTACCTATGTTTCTCTTCAGGTTTTTGGATATTTTTTTTTGTTTGTTTTGCAATTCTGACAGAACTTGGGCTAAAGGTTTACCGGCAGGCGTAATTTTTACTTTTCCGGTAATTCCTTCAAATTTCCCGCCGTCTTTTATTATTTTAAAGTAACTCTCCGACAGATTAAGTCTCAAATTTATTTTATTAATTAGGGCATCTGTAATTTCTTCGGCACTTTCAGCATCATCAACAATAAGATACAGGTTGTTAAGACTTTTATCCAAAAGGATTATTTTATAGTTTTTATCTGTTACTTTCTTATTATAAAATGCCGTAAGTAAAAAATTAATAACTCCCAACACTATAATAATAAGGAGAATAAATTTAATCCCGTCAGCTATTGATTTTTTCTTTAACACCATAAAATTTGCTATAAGTTCTTATACAGAAAAACACGCTTTTTTATCATAAAATCGGTATAAGATTTCAAAAATAATATTTTTTTTAATTTTGTGAAAATCAATTATAATAATATGTCGGCTGTTTTATTTCTTCCTGATTAACATTAAACCGTCCCTAATCGGTAAAATTATTTTTTCAACTCTTTTATCGTTTCTGACAAAATCATTAAAACTGACAATACCTTTCGTAGACTCGTCATCTTCATGAATATTCTCAATAACCTTGCCGTCCCATAAAACATTATCCGCAATTATAAAACCTCCTTTTCTGACTTTATCTGTTATTGCTTTATAATAACCCAAATACTCAGACTTATCTGCATCTATAAAAACCAAATCAAAAGTTTCTTCAAATTTTGGGATTATATCTTTTGCATCTCCGATAAGCAGTTTTATTTTTGATTCCATTCCTGACTTTTCAATATACTTTTTAATTATATTTTCTCTTTCGTCATTAACTTCAATTGTATATAACATTCCCCCGTCTTTCAAGCCTTTTGCCAGGCAAATTGCAGAATATCCGGTAAACGTTCCTATTTCAAGAATTTTCTCAGGGTGTATCATCTTACTGATAAATTCCAGCAATTTTCCCTGGTAATGACCTGAGAGCATACGTGGCTGAACAGTTTTTAAATGAGTTTCGCGAGACAGTTCTGCAAGAATGTCGTCCTCATTATCTGTATGATTAATAACATATTGTAATATTTCTTTCTCCATTTCAGAATAATATTTTTAAACTAATTATTAAAATAGTTACTTTTGAAACCAAAAACAAATGTAAATGTTTTTTAGAGATATAGCAGGACATAGTAGAATAAAACAAAAACTGATAAATTCAGTTAAGATGAGCCGGGTCAGCCACGCGTTGCTCTTCACGGGACCGGAAGGTAACGGAAAATTATCTTTAGCAATTGCTTATGCACAATATTTGTCCTGCGAGAATAAAAATGATAACGATTCTTGCGGAAAGTGTGTTTCATGCCTGAAATACAACAAATTAATACATCCTGATTTACACTTTGTATATCCGGTAATAAAAACAAAATCATACTCGAAACCCGTAAGCGTTAATTTCATAAAACAATGGAGAGAATTTATTTCAGAAAGTTCGTATCACGGTTTTAATAAATGGATGATAAAGTTAGGGGTTGAAAATCAACAAGCCGGAATATTTGCACAGGAAAGCGAAGAAATAATTAAGCAACTTAGTTTTAAGCCTTATGAGTCTGAATTTAAAGTTATGATAATTTGGATGCCGGAAAAAATGAATATATCAGCTTCAAATAAACTGCTGAAAATGATCGAAGAGCCGCCGCCTAAAACAATTTTCATATTAGTAGCCGAAGATACCGATAAAATAATAAAAACCATACTTTCAAGAACACAACTTATAAAAATTCCGAGAATTTCCGAACAGACAATGTTTGAAAGTATAAAAGAGAAGTATAATTTTGCAGATGAAAAAATAAAAGAAACAGTAAAAAATGCAGACGGTAATTTCCTTAAAGCCGAAGAACTTATAAAAAACAATGAAGAGAAGACAGAATCCGAAAACTTCAAAAAATTTGTTCAGTTTATGAGAAATGCTTACGGCATAAAAATTAATGATATGATAAGCCAAGCGGAAGATATTGCAAAATCAGGCAGAGAGGCACAAAAAGACTTTTTAAGTTACAGCCTTAAATTACTGCGTGAAAATTTTATATTAAATATCAGCCCCGAAAATCAAAATAAAATTTTATTTTTGACCGATAATGAGAAAATATTCTCTGAAAAGTTTAATAGTTTTATACATAAAAACAATATACATCAGTTAATGAACGAGTTTAACGAAGCTTATAACCATATAGAAAGAAACGGCTACAGTAAACTTGTTTTTTTGGATCTTGCATTAAAAACTGCAAGACTGTTAAAAATTAAACCACAGTAAAAAGTTGGTTGTTCCGGAAAATTAAAACTATAAATAATATAAGTTTATTTAATATTAAAAATTAAAATTTCATATAAAAAACTATTAAATAAATAGAACATACAGGAACGCATACTTTTTTTACTGTTATAAAAAAACAGTAGAAATGAAGACAGAAGAAGATTATACATTAAGAGGTTGTGCTTCACAAGCAATAAAAGGCGGAAAATACTGTAACCCTCACAGTTGCAACAAATTAAACGTTTTTAACGAACTTCGAAATTATCCTAAAACCGCCAATACTCCGGACATTGTAGAGGTCCGTTTTAAGAATACACGAAAAGAGTTTTACAAAAACATAAATCATCTTATTCTTACCGAAGGCGATATGGTTGCCGTAGAAGCCTCGCCGGGTCACGATATAGGAACGGTTTCTCTTTCGGGAGAACTTGTTCGAGAGCAAATGAAACGAAAAGGAGTTGACCCCGACAGCAATTTTAAAATTGTTTACCGAAAAGTAAAACCGACCGATATTGAGAAATGGGAACAAGCAACAGCTCGCGAAAATGAAGTTATGCTCAGAGCAAGGCAAATTGCTAAGAGCCTTAATCTGGACATGAAAATCGGAGACGTAGAATTTCAGGGCGACGGAACAAAAGCAATTTTTTATTACATTGCAGATAAACGTGTTGATTTCAGGGAGCTTATACGCAAATTTGCCGATGAGTTCAGAATAAGGATTGAAATGAAGCAGATAGGTGCTCGTCAGGAAGCCGGAAGAATAGGCGGAATAGGTTCTTGCGGAAGAGAACTTTGCTGTTCGTCATGGATGAATGACTTTAATTCGGTTACGACAGATACGGCAAGAGAACAGCAACTGTCGATGAACCCGCAAAAGCTTGCCGGACAGTGCGGAAAACTTAAATGCTGTCTTAATTTTGAGAAAGAAAGTTATAAAGATGCAATATCTGAGTTTCCTCCGAAAATTAATCTTGAGATTCAAAGCGGAACAGCTAAATTTATAAAAATTGACGTTTATAAAAAGATTATTTGGTATTCTGTAAGGTCGGAAGACAGAGATTTTATAACTTCAGTTTCAACCGAAAGGGTTTTTGAGATAATAGAAATGAACCAAAAAGGTAACAAGCCCGAAAAACTTTCGGAAGAGGCAGTTGAAAGCAGCAGAGTAACAGAGTATAATGACATTCTGGGGCAAGACAGCATAAGCCGTTTCGACAACAAAAATAAGAAACGAAGAAAAAAACGAAGCGGAAAAAGGCAAAACAGAAAAAAATTCTCGGGGAACAAAAATCAAAAAAATAAAAATAATTCAAGCAAGAATGTCGATTAAAAACTTAATATTACCATTCATCTTATTTGTCGTCGCCTTTTCAGGCTCGTGCAAAGAAAATTCCGTTTTTGAAGACAAATCCGAAATTTCAAAAAGCATCTGGCAAATAGAAGATTCGTTATGCTTTGATGCAGAAATTCAGAATATTAATCAGTATTATAATATTTTTTTGAAAATTGACGTAAAAGAAGACTTTCTTACAGAAAATTTATGGCTGCTGATAAAATCAAAATCACCCTCCGGTAATATTTTAAATGATACCGTTATGTTTTTTATTATCGATAAAACCGGAAAATGGTTCGGAAAAAAACACGGAGATGTTATAAAAAATAAGTTTCTGTATAAAACACATGTCTTATTCCCCGAAAAGGGAAATTACCGGTTTTGCATAAGCCACGGAATGCGGAAGGAAGATTTGCCGAGAGTTACTTCCGTCGGAATAAACATCGAGAAAGCTGAGTAGGTTATTCGGCTTTTATGTCTTTTCTTAAGACCTCATAATCTTCCGAGAAATAAAAAGAGAATAAATTCGCAATTCGTAATGCCGTATTTTGGTGTTTATATGTTCCGTCTTCGTTTTGCCGGAGTAAAAATTCTTTTAAAGACGAGGCTTTTATCTCACAAATAATATCGTTATCAAATTTTTCGGTAAGTAATACAGACTTTACGGCTGAAGTCAGGTTTCCGCAAATCAGCAATCCGGCTCTGTCTGCAGTATATTGCATAAGCCGCGATACCGCAATCAGATTTTTTTGTTTCTGTTTTTCTTTTTTCGGTTTTCTTTTTTTACCGTAATATTCCGAAAGTCGTAATGCCGCGTCATATGCGGATTTCCCGCTTGACAACCCGGAAGCCGTTCCCCTGAAAATTTTTGAAACAAGGTTAAGTTTAGGAACACTTTTTAAAGCACCTGCTAAAAAACCGGCAACGGGAATAACCGCCAAAGCAGCATCTGCGGCAATTGCACCTTTTTCTGCCAAGCCTCGCCAAATGTCTTTTGTCGTAAGTTTTGTATGTTTAAAATAAATATGAGTAAATTCGGCAGCAACGGCAAAACGTATCTCGCACAAGTTCAGATACTTCGGAGAATTTTTATCCAAATATTGATTTCCGAGAATTATATACGGCGGGGCTGCTTCGTATCCTATTATTTCATCGCTTTTTTTACCTTTGGATATATAAAATTCCGCATCGTTTATGCCGAAAACTTCTCCTGTATTTTTCAGAACTGCATACAAAGTATTGTAATGCTCCGGAAAAATACGTTCGGAATAATTTTTTACGGCAGTATAATCATCTTCCTCTATTTCCGAAATCCACTTCCTGATATTATATAATTTTCCTTTCCCGGTAACAGACGGATGCCGAAGACGATTATATATTTTTTCTTTGCTCAGCGGCTTATAATCAACAGGACAGGCGGGATCAGTTTCTGAAAATAAATCATTTCCGTACAATATATTTCTCGCCTCTTTTGCTCTTTGTTTGAGTTTCTCGTCTTTAACGGAAATAAGTTTTTCCGTTATTTTTTCGTTCAAAGGTTGCAGCAGGCTTATTTTTCTTATTTCGTCATCCGAACTGTCTTTTGATTTAGTCGCCGCAAGTAATTTTAAGACTTTAATTTTTAACAATTGCCCGCTGTTTTCAGAAACAGGATTTAAATCGGGAGGTGGCAAAAGGTCTGAAATTGTTTCGTCGGGTAAGTTTTTCAGCAGTTTCTTAAGAATTTTTCTTGCCTTACGTTTTTCTTCTGTTTTAATAAGAAACTGTGAATATTTTATATCAAAAACTGTTTTGTCCGTAGGGTTTTTATTTTTCTTTCGGAATTTTTTACGTATTGTTTCATAAACAGGTATTATTTTTTTTCCGTTTTCAGAATTTTCAACAGATTCTGCAACAATATAAATCAAGATTGTTTTTTCTTCAAATGTTAACTTTTTTTGCTCAAAAATATTATTTAAAAAACTTTCGGCATTATAAAGCCCGAGGAATTCGTTTATTATTTCCGGGAGGTTGTTTTCTCGGATAAAATTTTCGATATCTTCTTTATTATTTTTAAACTCATTAAGAAACAGTAAAAATCTGTATCCCGGATTATTTTCCCGTTCAATCAGATATAATAAAATTTGCTTTGCTTCACTGTATTTTTTCCGGAATATGCTGAGTTCGGCAACATTTCTTATACGCTCTGTTCCTTTTTTTTCCAAAATTTCCGGAAGGTGAATAAAAATATCTGTATTTTTTCTTAACGGCGTTAATTTAAATTTACCGGTAATAATTTTTGTTCTGAAAAAATTTTTTTTAACAACTACTTTCTCGGCAATATGCTCGCAATCAATTAAATCGTTATTTTGATTCAAAAAAATAATAAAACAAGTGTTTTCTCCGACAAGTAAGAAACTTTCCTCAATTTGTTTGTTTTTATGTTCGGTTGTTTTAAAGTTCAGTTTATAAAGAAGTTTTTCATTTTCGAGAAGTTCACCTGCAAGAACTTTCTCGTTCAAGGTTATTTCTCCGGTTACGGCACTATTCAACAAAACTTTTCTTTCCGGATAAGATTCAAAATATTTCTCGTAAACTGATTCATAAATATAGTCTTGTATTTTGCTTACGGCAGGATTATTTATTAGTCTTTTAATACTGAATTTTGATTTTTGTTCATTTTTTTCAAAATATTTTTCAGGTAAAACCGCAAATTTCAGCAATCTGCCGGCTGTATAAAAAAATAAAGAATATTTTTCCGACAGGTTAAGTTTTTCCTGTAGTTTATTCTCGGAGCAAAAATTAATTTCAGTAATCTTATTGTCAAATTTGTTCAGTTCTGTTTTTTGTTTCAGTTCGGTTCCTATATATTCATTTACGGAATTAATGAATTCATTAATATCAAATTCATTAAATAAAAAGACATTTTTCCCTTCTTTTTTAAGGTATGAAACCAAATTTGCGGTATTTCCCGATATTACGGGTTCATCGAACATTTTTCTAAACAGAAAACGTTTACAGTTATCAGGCATATTAAAAGAAAAATTTAATCTGAAACAGCCGGAAATCCGGTAGTAAAAATTCTTATTTGGTTATCGCTGCAGGCAACAAGATATTTACCGTCCCTGCTGAAAGCCAAATCTTTTACCGGAGAGTCAAATTCCATGGTTTTTATTTTTCTGCGGGAAGCAATATCCCATAAAATAACGGTTTGGTCATCGGAAGCACTTGCAATATATTTAGAGTCCGGACTTATGTCAACTTTATTTATCCACCATTGATGTCCTCTCATAAGAGCAATGTTATCAAAAGTATCAAAATCCCATAATTTTACTGTATTATCTTTTGAACCGGTAACAATAATTTTTTGGTTTGAACTGATTGCAACAGAGGTGATAATATTTGCATGAGCATTAACGGTTTTAACTTGCAGTTGTTTGGATATATCCCATTTTTTTAAAGAGTTATCTCCCGATACGCTTACGATATATTTGCCGTCATCTGATATTTTAAGAGAGTAAACACGGTTTTTATGTCCCCAAAGAGACCTGTACCTCTTCCCCGAAACTAATTCCCAAACACTTATGAGCTGGTCTGTTCCTCCGGATGCAAGGTATTTACCGTTTGGTGTAAATTCTGCCGTCCAAACGGCATCTCCGCCGTAAAATGTTTTAAGCTGCTTTCCTTCAGCAACGGTCCACACAACAACAGCTCTGTCTTGTCCCGCAGAAGCAAAATATTTTCCGGTTTTATTAAAACTTATGGAATGTATGTCGTTGTTATGTCTTTTTACTTCATAAACTTGTTTGCCCGTAAGAGTTTCGTAAGCAATAATATCACCGTCTTTAAATCCGCAAATTACAAGGCTGTTATCAGGAGAAATGTTTACTGCGGTTACGGTATTGTTATCTATTATTATTGAGTTTACTTCTTTAAGATTTTGTCCGAAAACATAACCGGATGCAAATAATATTATTATCAAAAAAAAAGAAGTGATTTTAAAAGATGATTTCATGGGTTTTTATTTTTAAATATAACTGCGAATGTTACTAAATTTTTATCAAAAGACCAAACTTTTTACACGAAAGTTGCCTGAATCTTTAAAAATTCAATAATGAACTTTGTTCCGGTATTTTTTTTTGATTCAACCTTTATGCTTCCTCCGGCAGTTGTTACAATGTTTTTTACTATTGCCAAGCCTATTCCCGTCCCTGTTGTTTTTGTAGTAAAATTAGGCTCAAAAAGATGCTTTTTTTGTTCTTCGCTTATCCCCTCTCCATTATCTTCTACGGTAATTTTTGCTCTGTTTTCCGACTCTTCAAGTTTTACGGTTATTTTTCCTTTTCTGCCTTTCGGTATTGCCTGAATTGCGTTTTTTATCAGGTTTATAAATACTCTGGAAACCTGTTCTTTATCTGCTATTACATACAATTCCGGAATTCCGTTTAGGATAAGGTTAATTTCAATATTTTGCTCATTTTCAAACAGAGAAGTTACATTTTTAAGTTTTCTGACAATTTCAACCTCTTCTTTTCTTGCTTTAGGCATTTTTGCAAAAGCGGAAAATTCGGAAGCTATTGAAGACAGCGTATTAATTTGTTCTATCAGTGTTTGGGTTACAGTATTTAAGCGACTTTCAAATTCTTCTTTTTCTGTTGCTTTGTCAAACCATGTTTTTTGCAAAAGTTGTATGCTTAATTTCATAGGTGTCAGCGGATTTTTTATTTCGTGGGCTATTTGTTTTGCCATTTCCCGCCAAGCACTCTCTCTTTCCGATTCAGCAAGTTTATGAGCACTGTCTTCAAGTTTTGCAACCATTGTGTTGTATTCTTTTACCAGTGCTCCTATTTCATCTTTCTTTGTATATATTATCTGCTTATGTTTTTTTCCTATTTGAACATCTTTCAGTTTATCCTGAAGCAACGTTAAGGGTTTTGTAATTTGTGAAGACAATAAAACACTTAAAAAAGCAGTAAGTAAGAATAAAACTAAATACAAATTTACTGTTGCAATTAAAATGTCGGTTATATTTTTTCTGACTGAATTATTATTTGAAAAATAAGGCAGGTTAATAAATGCTATTATCTTATTGTTCTCGTTTCTTAAAGGAATGTAAATTGAGAGAAACTCCATCTTTCCTATATTTTCTTTCTGTATATATTCTGTTTTTCCTTCAGAAACCAGCATTCTGAATGCTTCGGGATTCATTTGTTTTCCTATAAGACCTCTGTTAAAAATTTCTGAACGGGATGTTGCCAAAAGCTTTCCGTTTAGGTCATATAGATTTATATCAGAAAAAAATACCTGAGAAAATTTATTAAGTAATTCGTCAAGATGATCGTATTGTTTGGTATGCCAATCAGGTGTCAACTCTTCTTCATATTGAAGTTTATGTTTCAATTCCGTTAAAACTGACTGCACTTTCTCTTTCATTTCTCTTTCATTTACTTTTTTGTTTTGTCTTACGGTAAAATAAATTGTTCCCGCTCCGAAAAGAATGAAAGAAACAAGCAAAATAAAAATCATTGAAAAGCGGATTTTATTTTTAAAGTCGAACCGAAAACTTTTCAGCAGGTATTTGTAATCATAAAATAAAACTGCAATAAAAACAAATACGTTATAAATAAAAAACAAATAAACAAAGGATATTACATTATCAAAAAATGTCTTTTTTTCTTTACTTAAAACTATTATTTTCTCTTTATTTCCGACATAAACCAAATGCTTGTAGTCATCAAACTCTGTTTCATATTCAACACTGTTAATATTTTTACGGAATTTTTCATCTTTCAGCTCGTAAGGAAAGTTTCCGAACTTAACGGCGAGAATACCTTTACTGTATTTTGCATATGAATATCCGGAGAACTCATCTTTTGTTTTTGTACTTTTATCTATAAGCAGTGCAGGGTATCCTAAAGTTTTTGCCGTTAACTTTTCACTTAAAGTGATATAAAGGCTCATCTCTCTTTCGTCATTTTCAACAGGAACATCAACAATGCCGAAATACGTAATTTTTCCCGTATTGTAATGCATTAACCAAAAATTTGTATTTTCTGCTTTTTCACCGAATTTAAGCAGTTCGTTTCTGTAGAACCCTCGGCAGTTTTCGGCTTGATTTTCTTCCGGATAAAATTCGGTATTACCGCAAAGGCTTATTTCTAAATCGTATTTTTCCCAAAATCCGTAAAAATATTTTCTTTTCAGATATTCAAATATTTCCAGGTCTTGACTTTCGGATACGTTTTTAATTTTATTTATCAATACGCTATCGTTATACAGACGCAAGTTTATTTCTCTTAAAAAACTTTCGGCTATAGGATCTCTGTCATTTGTCAGTTTTTTAATTAACTCTTTACGGTTTGCTTTTTCTTTCTGCTGATTGTATTTATCTGTAAATAAAGATGAAAATAAGGTAAAAATAAATATGATACCCAGCACGGAAAAGTAAGAATATGAATCTTTGTATTTTCTTACAATTAATATTATAAGAACAATTACCCCGAAAAATAAAATTTCGTAAAAATGAAATCCGAAAAAAATTAAGTCGAAAACAAAGAGTAATGCTGTTGTAAAAACAATTAAAACAAACAG
>CAMZKI010000173.1 GCA_947311125.1 uncultured Chlorobiota bacterium | reverse complement strand
TGATGAAGGTTTTTATTTTAATATCCCGAAAGATGCATTTGCAGATGATGACGCAGGAACTGTTTTAACTTATAAGGTCGCCTTAAACAATAACGAAGAACTTCCTTCGTGGATGAGATTTGACCCTTCTGCTATGAAGTTTTACGGAGCTCCGTCTCAAGAGCATATCGGCACCTATACAGTAAGGGTAACAGCCGAAGACAATGCCGGAGCGAAGGTAAGTAGCAGCTTTTTGTTAACCGTATTAGAAAATGCAGCAGGCAATATTTCGGAAATTAGCAGAAACTTTGTTATTTATCCTAATCCGACAACGGGTAAACTTTTTATAAAATCTGAAAATCAAACACCTTTTACCTGTAAGATAATGAATATTGCAGGGCAGGAATTAATACACAAAAACGTACAGTCTGATAATGAAACCGTTAATTTGTCAGGCTTATCAAACGGAGTTTATTTTATAAAAATAATATCCGAAAGTAAAGTTTACGGTTATAAGATTGTTTTACAGAAATAGAATTTAAAATATGCTGTTTACAGGGGCTGCTCAAAAGCAGCTCTTTTTTTATTTCTTTAAATCGGCAACAGCCAAAATTGTTCCGAGAGCTATACCGAGAAAAGCCGCAAATAAAACCTGAAACTCCGAGGGGAGTAAAAAAGTAACGGTATGAGCCGGTATCCAAAAAAGCGGTATTGTTTTTTTAAACACAAAATGCCATTGTACTCTCCAGTCAATCTTTTTAAAGTTATCGGCAAATTTAATTTTTTTAATTAAGCAATTTAATTTTCCTCCGTTCGTAATAATATGTATATCCGTAATTTTATGTAGTGTCATCATAACCGGAGCATAAATCAGATTTATTGCAACACTTATCGAGAAAGCTATTAATATTTTACCGAAATTCAGGCTGCCGGAAAGTAACTCTGGGGCATTTTTCATTCCTGTATATTCCAAAAAAACAGGAGTTCCCGTTGCAAAAATAACAAATGCTGCTTTTATGGTAACACCCAAAAAACCCCAAACAACAGCACGCGGCAACAAACCGAATCCTTTTCTGTTCCAAACACCTTTGCTGATACGCAACCCTAAGGCTTCTCCGAAAGTTGCCAAAACAGCAAATTTAATAAACGCCGTTACCAACCCGTGCTTTTCATTAAACTCCGAATAAAAACAATACACATCATCTGATATAAAAAACGGTAAAAAAAACAATATTAGTCCGGTAATTATATATAAATCTCTCAATTTCATTATTAAATCTTTTTTATTCTTTTCAGCACTTGTAATTTTTCATCTTCGTCAAAATCAACCCATCCAACAATCTCATTCATAGAGCGTTTACAAGAAACACATATTTTATTTTCATTATACCGGCATTCTCCGTTACAGGGATTTTTAAATACTTTTTCTTTATTCATATTTGTTTTGTCAAAATCTAAAGCAGGTTCCAAAATTTTTTATTTTGCAATATTATAAGAATTCACCGACATACGGAATTAAATTTTATCGGCTCATTTCCGCATAAACTCGGAGCAAACAATTGCTGCGGCAACAGACGCATTCAAAGATTCGGTGTTTTTGTTTGTATTAAATGAAGGAATGTTCAATTTATTTGTAATATAAGGTTTTATGTCTTCTGATATCCCTTTTCCTTCATTACCTATTACGATAATTCCTTTTTTATTCAGATATGTTTTATAAATATTTTCACCCTCCGTAAATGTTCCGTAAATCGACATACCTTTCGGAAGTTTTGAAAAAAAATCAATTTTATTTACATAAATCACCTTAACGGAAGCTATTGCCCCCATTGTTGCCTGTACAACTTTAGGGTTATAGATATCTGCAGTATTTTGCGAACAAAAAACATATCTTATTCCAAACCAGTCAGCCGTTCTTATTATTGTTCCTAAATTTCCGGGATTTTGAATATCTTCACAAAATAAGTTTAACTGATTCTTAATTTCATTAAATTTGAACGTGGTTTTCGGGATTTCAAAAACACCTATAATTTCCGGAGCTGTTTTTAAAGCACTTATTTTTTTTAATACGGAATAATCGGTCTTGAAAATCTCAAAACCTTCAGGTCTGAGCGTAATGTCTTCTTTTGAAGTTATTATAAATCTCGGTTTGATTTCTGACCGCAGCAGTTCTAAAACTATTTTTTCGCCTTCGGCAAGAAATAAATTATGCTTAATTCTGAATTTTCTTAATTTTAATGAATTAAAAAATTTAATTTTGTTTTTTGACGACATTAAGTATATTTAAATTATATGAGTACACACAAAATAAATAATTTTAATCAAATCTCCGTAATATTTTTTACGCTTTTTATTTTTATGTTGTTCTCTTGTAATTTAACTAAAAACCTGTCGGATAACGAACAATTGTTAGTAAAAAATGAAGTTAAGATAACAAATAAAGATTTCAATAAAAGTAACGCCGGCTTTAAAGAAAAAGATATTGAGCAGATACTTAAACCGCAAACTAACACTAAAATACTTTTCTCCGTTCCGTTAAAACTTATTATTTACAACCTCTCAAAACCCGAGAAAGTTAAGCGAAAAATAAACAGAAAACTTGAGCGATGTGAAAAGCATAAAGCAAAAAAACGTTCCGCTATAAATAAAAAAATAAAATCGTATGAAAAAACAACAGACATACTGTTGTCTGAAACAAAAAAATATAAGCGGCTTGTAAAAAAAATCTCGCGATTACGAGAAAAAGCGGATAATTTAAATTTGAACAACTGCGAAAAAAACCACTGGACACAAAAATTCGGAGAATCGCCGGTTTTATATCGGTTAAACGACCAATACCGAAATATTCGGAAAATAAAAATATTCCTGAAAGAAAAGGGTTATTATAATACAGAAATTAGTGTTATTAAAACTGCTAAAAAGTTTAACGATAAAAAAATTACGGTAAAATATGAATTAAGCATTGATAGAGTCCACAGAATAAAAAATGTTTTTTACAATATTGAAGATAAAAATATCAAAAATATTATCCTGAGTGATACAGCGCATTCTATTTTAAAGAAAGGAAGTCGTTTCGACGTAAGCAAAATTGAAGATGAGCAAGAAAGATTAAGTAAACTGATAAGAAATTCGGGATATTATAATTTTACTAAGGACTTTATAAGTTTTACCGCAGATACTATAAATAAAAATAAACAAGACGATATTTATGTCGTAATAAAAAAAGATACACTTAACGAAATGTTCTTAAAAGCATTCAAAAGATATATAATAAAAAACATCTACATATATCCCAATTTTAAACCTCGAGAAGCTCTTACCGATAAAAAAGCATACTTTTCATCTCACGATACTTTAATTTATTATGCCAAAAACGATAAAAAATACTATTTTCTTTATAATCAAATGCCTCGAATAAACCCGAAAGCTGTTATTAAAGGTATTTATTTAACTCCCGGACAATATTTTAACCTGAACGATATAAATGCAACATACAGGTACTTAGCATCTTTAGCTATAATCCAAGTTGCAAACATAAAATTTACCGAAGATAAAAACATCAACTCAGACTCTGTTGCATATCTTAACTGTGAAATAAGACTTACGCAAGCAAAATTACAATCACGAAAAATAACCGCAGAGTTCTCAAATACTTCAGGAAATTTCGGAGTAGGCGGAAATTTATCTTATACACACAATAACTTTTTCAGAAATACCGAAATGCTCAACCTCGGAGCAAAATTGGCATTTAAACGGCTGACAAAAAACAAATCTTTTATTGAAGATGATACAACCGGCTTTTTTAACAGCCGAGAATACGGAATAAACTTCAGCCTTAATTTTCCCAGATTAATAGCACCCGTCCCTATGAAAAAATTTATAAAACGCAGAAATCCCAAAACCGTAATTTCCGGAAGCTATGATTTTCTGGAACGACCGGACTATTCATACACCGTTGCAGGAGGAAATATTGCATATTATTGGAACTCAACAAAAACGACAGGACACGGTTTTTTTCCCTTAATTACCGATGTCGTTGAACTTAAGAACCCGAGCAATGATTTTTTGGAACTAATTAAAAGACTGCAACTTGAGGAAACTTACGAAACACATTTCATTTTCGGCTCTTCATACAGGTTTACTTATAATAATCAATTTTTTGAAAAAAAGCGTAATACAATATTTCTTTCCGTAAACACAAAAATTGCGGGAAACAGCCTTTCTGCATATATGAACTGGAGAAACAAACCCAAAACAGACGGAAGTTACAGAATAAACAACATTGTTTTTGCACAGTTTTTTAAAGAAGAGATAGAAGTCAGGTATCATATGAATTTTTTACGCGAAAATGACAAAATTGCTTTCCGGTTTTTTTCGGGAGCAGCATATCCTTACGGCAATCTTAAAGTAGTTCCTTTCGGCGAAAGATATTTTGTCGGCGGAGCAAACAGTATTCGGGCTTGGCAAAGTCGTTCTCTCGGTCCGGGTTCTTATATCAAAAATGACAGTCTTGAAAGTTACCCGAATCAAACAGCCGATATTCGCCTGGAGGCAAATATAGAATACAGAATGAAACTTTTCGGCAAAACAGAAGGAGCTTTATTTATTGATGCCGGTAATATTTGGGCAATAAACAGTCAGGACGCTCGTCCGGGAGCTCTGTTCAGGTTTGATACTTTTTATAAAGAAATTGCAGTAGGTGCAGGAGCAGGATTAAGATTAGATTTAGGATTCGTTCTGTTACGACTGGATTCCGGCATAAAACTGCGAGACCCCGCCTTAACTTCCGAAAATAAATGGATTCCGGCTAACAGAAAATTTATATATGACGACTGGACTTTGTTCTTTGCAATAGGCTATCCTTTCTGATTTTTTATTTCGTTGAAAATAAGATTCGTAAGGCGGATAAAATCTTCAACGCCCAACTGTTCCGGACGACATTTTAAAATTTCGTCTTCAATGTCAAAGTTGCTCATAATACTTTTCAATGAATTTCTCATAATTTTTCGCCTTTGATTAAAACTTGTTTTAATTATTTGAGCAAACAACTTTTCATCACAGGCTAATTTGTAATTGTTTTTTCTCGTTAGCCTTACAACACCCGACTTTACTTTGGGAGGCGGATAAAAAACATTTTCACTTACAGTAAACAAATATTCCGTATCATAAAATGCCTGCGTCAAAACACTTAAAATACCGTATGTTTTATTCCCCGGTTTTGCCGCTATTCGCTCAGCAACTTCTTTTTGAAACATCCCGACAGCCTTCGTTACAATATCTTTGTTCTCAATAATTTTAAAAACTATTTGTGTTGAGATATTATACGGAAAATTTCCTATTACGGCAATTTCATTATTAAAAAAAGAAAAATCAAATTTTAAAAAATCTTTTTCAAAAATCCTGTTTTCTAATTCGGGAAATTTTTTGCTGAGAAATACAACAGATTCACTGTCAATTTCAATAACATAAATATCAAGTTGTTTTTTAAGTAAAAATTCCGTGAGAACACCCGTCCCGGCACCCACTTCAAGCACACAAGTCATATCCGCTTTCCCCAGTGCGTCAACTATTTTTTTTGCAATGTTTTTATCTTTCAAAAAGTGTTGTCCGAGATATTTTTTAGGCTTTACCATCCGTAGTTTACAATAATTTTGCATTTAATAAAGTTATGCAAGTATAATTATATTTTCCGTATATTTGTAAACAGTTCATATTTTTAATTTCTTATAAAATTTTTAACTCAGAATAAACAAATTTATATGACAAAAGCAAAAATTTTATGGGTTGACGATGAAATAGACCTTCTAAAAATCCAAATATTATACCTTGAGGAAAAAGAACATACCGTTTTTACGGTAAATAACGGATACGATGCCGTAGAATTAGTAAAAGAAAATAATTACGACATAATATTTCTTGACGAAAATATGCCGGGTATATCCGGTTTAGATGTTCTGGCAGAAATAAAACGCATAAAACCGGCTGTTCCGGTAGTAATGGTTACAAAAAATGAGGAAGAAGACATTATGGACGATGCCGTAGGCTCAAAAATTGATGACTATCTCATAAAACCCGTTAATCCGAAGCAAATCATATTGTCAATTAAGAAAAATGTTGAAAACAAGCAACTTATAAGCGAAAAAACATCACAAAGATACCGCTCCGAATTTTCGGAACTGACGATGAAAATAGGCTCTGCCGAAACTTATGAAGATTGGTTCGGGCTATACAAAGAAATTGTTTACTGGGAGCTGGAATTAGACAAATCCGGAGACAGAACTATGGACGAAGTTTTAGTTCAACAAAAAGAGGAGGCAAATAACGAATTTTCTAAATTTATTAGAAAAAACTATAAAAGTTGGTTTACCCCGGAAAATGAAAACCGTCCTAAAATGCCGTTCGATTTTTTCAGACAAAGAGTTATTCCTTTGCTCGACAACAAAAAAAGAATTTGTGTAATTGTAATAGACAATCTTCGTTACGACCAGTGGAAACTTATCGAATCTGTTACTAATCAATATCTTGAAACTGTAAAAGAAGAACTTTGGTTTTCAATTTTACCTACGGCAACCCAATATGCAAGAAACTCACTTTTCGCAGGATTAACACCGCTCGAAATATCAAAACGATATCCCGAATATTGGCTCAATGATGAAGAAGACGGCAAAAAAAACGCATATGAAGAAAATCTGCTTGCAGAGCTTTTTAAAAGATACAGACGTAAAGTTAAATTTTCCTATGATAAGATACTGAATAACAAAGCCGGAGAAAAATTAAACGAAAATTTCTCAAACCTGATGCAAAATCAACTTTCGGTTATAGTTTATAATTTTGTAGATATATTATCACATGCACGCACCGACACAAAAATGATACGCGAGTTGGCACACGGCGAGTCGGCTTACCGCGATTTAACAATGACATGGTTTGAACACTCTCCCTTGCTTGAACTTATTAAACTTCTGGCAGAAGAAGATGTTACGGTCTTCATAACAACCGACCACGGAGCCGTAAACGTTAACAACCCCGTAAAAGTAATCGGCGATAAAAATACAACAACCAACCTTCGATATAAACAAGGACGAAATCTGGCATATAATAAAAAAGAAGTTTTTGAAATAACCGAGCCTGAAAAAGCAGGTTTGCCGGTTACCAACATAAGTTCCTCATATATTTTTGCTTATAATTCTGATTTTTTTGCTTACCCTAACAATTATAATCATTACGTAAAATACTATAAAAATACATTCCAACACGGCGGAATCTCACTTGAAGAAATGTTAATACCGTATGTTATGCTGAAACCTAAAAAAAATATTTAATTTGTCGGACTTTTTTAATCCTGTTAAAATGACAAAATATACCTTAAAAAGCCTGAACGATATCCCGAAAACAGCCCGACAAATTTTATCCGATTTTAAAAACGAAAAAATATTTGCTCTTTTCGGAAAAATGGGAAGCGGAAAAACAACACTGATAAAAGAAATTTGCCGGCAGCTTAAAGTTGTTGATAATGTTACAAGCCCCACATTTTCCGTTGTAAACGAATACCGGACTGAAAGCGATGAGATTTTATACCATTTTGATTTTTACCGCATTGAAAGCGTTGAAGAGGTTTTTGATTTAGGATATGAAGATTATTTCTACGGAGATAATATATGCTTTGCGGAATGGCCTGAATTAATAAAAGATTTGCTTCCGGAAAACTATGTAAAAATAGAAATTAAAGAAGATGAAAACGGAACTCGGCACATATCTTGCTTTAAAGTTAATCGATAAAAACGTTTATAACCTATATTTTAACTATGTCGTCAGCACAAAATCATTCCGAACAATTTTCATACGGAGAACAGTTAATGCCGCAAGCAGAAATGCTTGAAGAAAAAAGAAATAAACGAATTTTAACAATAGGTATTCCGAAAGAAAAAGATAAATACGAAAACAGAATAGTCCTAAGCCCCCAAGCCGTAAAACAACTGACAGAAGAAGGACACCGCATTATTATAGAATCAGGTGCAGGAATGAGAAGTCGCTGGTATAATGAAGATTATACAAAATCCGGAGCATTAATAGAAGACCGAAAAAAAGTTTTTTCATCAGAAATTATTCTAAAAGTCTCCCCTTTTGAAAACGATGAGATAAAATTAATGAACGGCGGACAAATTCTAATGTCCGCATTACATTTTAATACACAAACATTAGAAAAAATTAATGCTCTTAAAGCAAAAAAAATGACTTGTATTGCATTGGAACTTATACAAGACACAAGCGGGTTTCATCCTTACGTTCAGGCTATGAGTGAAATATCCGGAATTTTAGCAATAAACACGGCAAGCGAATATTTAAGTAACCCTATAACCGGAAAAGGTATTCTTTTAGGCGGAATTACCGGAATACCGGCAGCAAAAGTTGTAATTTTCGGAGCGGGAACAGCCGGAGAATATGCCGCAAGAGCTGCAACGGCACTCGGAGCACAAGTTAAAATATTTGACAATTCACTTTCAAGACTTCAAAAACTTAAAAGCAAGCTCGGAATACACCTTTTTACTTCGGTTTTCCAGGCGGAAATTATTACAAAAGCACTGAAAACTGCAGATGTCCTAATAGGTGCAATAGAAGAAACCAAAGATGAAGACCTTTTTATCATTTCAAAAAAAATGGTTTCGGGCATGAAAAAAGGTTCTGTAATAATCGACCTTAACACCGACAGTGTTTCGTGTATAGAAACTTCGAAAATTACGCATTTGGGAAATCCTGCTTTTGAAACCTTCGGTATAATCCATTATTGCGTTCCGAATATTGCTTCCAAAGCTGCACGTACGGCTTCCGTGGCATTAAGTAATACTACATTTCCCCTCTTACAAAGAATCAGTAAAGAAAAAACAACTCCTAATATTATCAGAAATATTCCGGATTTACGATACGGAACATATATTTTTGACGGTATTTTAACCAACGAACGCCTCGCTAAAAAATTCAATATTGATTATCGAGATATTGATTTGCTGTCTGCCGTATTTTAGACCGACGGTCAAAATTTTTGTTTGTTCAATCCTTTATCTTTAAAAAAGTTCCAGACTTCTGTCGTCATTTCAATGTCATGATTTTGTTTATTAAAATATTCTTCAAAAAGTGCCGAATACCGTTCTCTGATACTCGGTGCAGAATGCCCGCCTCCGTTAACTTTATATAAGATTACTTCTGTTCCTTGTATTCCGTTTTTATATGAAAATTTTTCAACTATTCCCCCGTCGTCGGTATCTTTATCCGGGAAAGTATAATGTTCGGGGACTGTATCTGTTTGATTAAAATTTACCCAAAAATTAACAGTACTGTCTGTTGATAAAACAGACCCGTGGTCAGGATTCGGAGGATTTGAAATATATCCTCCGTTATAAGGCATATGGTTATCGTCGGTGCCGTTCATAAACAATGCGGAAACAGGTCTTTGCGGAGAGTTGCATTCGGAAACAGCCGGCTTTGCGGCAGCAATTGAAGCAAAGGCAGCAATTTTATCACTTAGCTCAACCCCTAATCTTTGTGCCATAAATCCGCCGTTTGATGTTCCGGAAACATAAATTCTGTTTAAATCAATTTTATATTCCGAAGAAATTACCTTAATCAATGTATCAATGAAATGAACATCGTCGGCATCGGAGCTTACAATACAATCGCCTCTGCAATCATTCCACGTAGGTTTTCCGTATGCACCGTTTAATCCTTCGGGATAAATAACAATGAACTTTTCGCTTTCGGCAAGTTCCATCCATAATTTATACGGTGTTTTATATCCGCTTTCTCCGGTCATATCCTCAATGTAAACACCTCCTCCGTGTAGTTCTAAAATTAAAGGAACGGATATATTTTCAATATTTTTTGGGATATATACGGCATACCTTCTGTTTACCCCGTCAATATTAATACTTTTTGTATAAAGTCCTGCTTCTGCGGGAATCTCTCTTTTACAGGATAAAAAAACTGTAAAAAACAAACTAAATAAGAACAATTTTATTTTCACGGCAATTTTATATTATCAGAAATATGTCTTTGAAAAGCTTGTGCCTAAGCAGGTTAATTACAATTAACATCGTAATGAGTTTCATCCCAACAATGCCAAGCATCATCTCCGAACTTTTTCACATCCTTTACTCTTCCGTTTTGGTTTGCTTGACTCCATTCAATTTGAATTAAATTGTCTTGTCCTTTGTTATAAATATTGTAGTAAGCATTCAAATCCGAGCTGCTGTCATTTCCGCAGAAAATATATCCGCCGTTTTCGGGTCCGTTCGGAACAATATTGGTATATTTAATATTTCCCGTGCTGTCAGTTGTTCGGTTCCATTCAATTCCCAAAAGTTCGGTCGGGTCGGAAGGTTTGTTATAAAGAGTCCATGTGCCGTGTTTGTTGTCAAGATTACTGACACCGCTGTACCATAAGAAATGTTCATATTCGCCTGATTTTGTAATATACATTTCCCATTCAACCGTTTCCGATTTTAAAACACCGTACAGTTCTGCCGTAAACGTATTTACTCCCGCCTTAAATGAATATTCCCAAAGCCAAGTATTATCACCCTGATATTCTGCCGGATGATTTTTTACCGCTTCAACATAAGATGCAACCGGAACGGCTAAGCCGACGGTAATAATTGCATTCCAAACGGCAACGTTAACAGCCGAATGTGTCCAATTTACTGTGGTATCGGTAAGAGCTTTTGAATTGTTGAAATCTGAAAAATCGGCAACAAAAGCAGATTGCGGCGGTAAGTCCGGAGCAACTTTATTTTTATTACATGATGTAAAAACCATCGCCGAAAGAAGTAAAACTAATGAAATTGATTTTAAATTTTTCATAATTAAAAGAGTTTTGGTTGATAAAATTGTTTTTCTGAACTTATAACACTTAAAACAAATTTTACCCTGAATATATTCCGAAGTTATTTTTTATAAATATATTTGATTTTTATTAGAATAACAAATAATTAGGTTGGAAATTTTATTTTCTTTTTATGATTTTTAAAAAAACAATACTAGGCATAATGTCCGGAACTTCACTTGACGGATTAGACTTTGCCCTGTGCATATTTCAAAAAAACAACGCTGAATACAGTTACAAAGTAATAAAAACAGGCTTTTTTAAGTATGATAAATTTTGGAAGCAAAAATTATCCGAAGCACAATATCTTAATGCTTACGATTTTATCAAGTTTCACAAACAATACGGAAAATTTATCGGACAACAAGCAAATAAATTTCTGCAGGGAATTAATAAACCGGACTTTATAGCCTCTCACGGACATACGATTTTTCACAAACCCGAAGAAAACGTAACTTTTCAAATCGGCGACGGGGCTTTTATTGCTGCCGAAACCGGTATTTCCGTAATTTCCGATTTCAGAAATCTTGACACGGCACTCGGAGGACAAGGTGCACCCTTGGTTCCGATCGGTGATAAATTACTGTTTTCGGAGTATGATTATTGCCTTAATCTCGGTGGTTTTGCAAATATTTCTTATGATAATGAAAACGGAAAAAGAATAGCTTTTGACATTTGCCCGTTTAATTTTATTATAAACAAATTTGCACAATCTGAAGGTAAAGAATTTGACAAAAACGGAGAAATCGGCAAAAAAGGAAAGATATATACTGAATTACTAAATGCCTTAGATAACATACTGTATTATAAATCTAAAATTCCGAAATCTCTGGGCAGAGAATATACGGAAAAAAGTTATTTGCCTTTATTTGATAAATATAATATTTCGGTTGCCGATAAAATAAATACATATTACGAACACGTTGCAAGCAGAATATCTGATATCGTGAAGCCGAATAACGAAAAGAATATTTTGATAACAGGAGGCGGAGCTCATAACCGTTTTTTTATCTCACTGTTGCAAAAAAAAATAAAAAGCAAAGTTGTAATACCCGACAGGAAATTAATTGATTTTAAAGAAGCAATAATTTTCGGCTTTTTGGGTTTTTTAAAAAGTATAAACAAAGCAAACACTTTAATATCAGTTACGGGAGCAAAAAAAGACTCTTCCGGAGGCACTATTTTTATAATATAAACTTAATACAAAAAATAAGTGCTTTGTCAATCAAATTTTATCCTTTTTTATTTTTTTTTAACTTTGCTGTAATCATCAAAATATCTTCATCATGAAAAACCGTCAGTCATTCATATTTTTTATTGCATTACTGCTTATTTCTTCAGGGCTGTTTGCCCAAAAAAGACTTTTGAAAAAAGCCGATGAAGCATTTGCCGCCGGAGAATATTTTCTTGCGGCTGAAAGTTATGAAAAAATATACGAAAAGCTTTCTTCAAAAACCGACAAAGCCGAAGTAGCCTTTAAACTCGGCGAATGTGCAAGAATAATGATGAATGACAGAAAAGCTGCCAAATGGTATCGTAAAGCTGTAAGATACAACGTTGACCGCCCGACAGCATGGCTCTATTACGGAAACAGCCTTAAATCGCTCGGGAAATATGAAGAAGCCAAGATACAGTTTAAAAAATATCAAAACCTGGTTCCTTCTGACAGCAGAGGCAAAGCAGGAGAAAAATCATGTGAACTTGCATTAAAGTGGATTGCTAACCCTACCAGATACACAGTTACGGAAGCTACAGACATTAACTCTAAATATGCAGATTTTTCACCTTCTTTCGGAAAAAGTAAAGCTGAAATTTATTTTTCATCTACTCGCGAAAGTGCAAACGGAAAAACTCCCAGCAATATAACAGGACAAAGTTATGCCGATATTTTTGTCGCAAAAAAAGACCGCAAAGGAAAATGGAGTGTCCCGGTTCCCGTAGAAGGTAACGTAAACACTCAGGGCAGCGAAGGAGCTGCAATTGTTATTAACGGCGGAAGCACAATGTATTTTTCAATGTGCAAGCAAGCAGAAAAAGCAAATCTGGGATGTAAAATATACAAGTCAAGATATAATGCCGGCGGATGGTCTGACCCCGTTGAAGTAGAACTGACGGGTGACAGCAGTGTTACCGTTGCTCACCCTGCCGTTACCAAAGATGAGTTGACAATGTATTTTGTAAGCGACAGCATTCCCGGAATGAAAGGAAAAGGGGGTAAAGACATATGGGTAGTAAAACGTTCAAGCCCTAACGGAAAATGGAGCAAACCCGAAAATCTGGGCTCTAAAATAAACACCAAAGGAGATGAAAAATTTCCTTATGTCAGAGATAACGGCGAACTTTATTTTGCTTCGGACGGACATATAGGAATGGGCGGACTTGATATTTTTAAAGCTGTTAAAAACGGAAAAGTATGGGAGGTTGAAAATATGAGATACCCCATAAACTCATCAAAAAACGATTTCGGAATTTGTTTTTATGAAGATAAAAAATTCGGTTATTTAAGTTCTGACAGAAACAGGTATATCAATTTATTTGAATTTTCTATGCCGGATTTAATTTTTACGATGAGAGGAAAAGTTATAGACTCTAATACAAACCAACCACTGGAAGGTGCAACGGTTCATTTGACAAGCCCGAGCGGACACGATGCAGAAATAACTTCTGCTTCTGACGGAACTTTCAGATTTAATCTGCGTCCGAATACAGACTACACAGTAATTGCTTCAAAACCTAAATATCTAAGTGCCGTTGTCGATCGCTCTACAAAAGGACTTAAAACAAGTAAAGACTTTGATGTCGTTTTGGATTTGGCATCAATCAGAACAACTTTCGAATTGCCGAATATAGAATACGACGTAGCTAAGACAACACTCCGCCCCGAGTCGATGGTATCACTTGACAAATTAGTAAAATTATTAAACGTAAACTCTCATATTACTATTGAACTGTCGGCAAATACCGATTTTAGAGGGAGCGATGAATATAACCAAAAACTTTCGGAGGGAAGGGCAAAATCAGTTATGAATTATCTGATATCTAAAGGTATTAAAGCTGACAGGCTTACAGCCGTAGGTAACGGAGAAAAAAATCCTAAAGTGATAACAAGCAAAACTAAAAACGGCAGAGAAATTTTGAGAAAATATAAGTTTTTGAAAGACGGAGATGTTCTTACGGAAGAGTTTATCAATAACCTGGAAACCGATGAGCAGAAAGAAATTTGCCACCAGCTGAACAGACGAACAGAATTTAGGGTTTTACGGGATGATTACGGAATTAACGCCGTAAAATTCGGGGGAGGAAGAAAATAAAAAAACCTTCAGGGTTCCGTTAAAAAGAACCCTGAAAAATTTAAGCAGGTACGAGTACCGACTCTAATTTTCTGTTTGAAATTTCTGCTTTTTTATAGCCGCTGACCAGTTCTCTGAATACTTCTTTTACACTTTGAATTTCTGTCGCTTTATATGCCGTTGTGCCGGCAAATGCAAAACCGTTATCCATATCTCCTTGAGCAGCATTAAAAAGGGCCTCGGCAATACAATAAGGCACTTCTTTGTATTTACAACTTTTAAGACATTGCCAGTCGCATTTTACCGGTTTCTTTTCTCCTTTTGACACTGCTCTCAGAAAATCATTGTTGACTGCTCTGCCCGGCAATCCTACAGGGCTGTCTATCAAAACAATATCTTTTTTCTCCGCTGCCGTAATATATTGCATCTTAAATTTTATATCAGCATCACATTCGTGTGTTGTTACAAAACGAGTTCCCATTTTCACGGCATCCGCACCGGCTTTCATTATGTTATAAATGTCTTTTCCTTCATAAACACCTCCGCCTGCAATAATCGGAATTTTTACGGAAAACATTTTTTCATATTTATACAGCACAGCCTTAGTTTCTTTGATAATTGTACTTAATGATTGCGGTTTCCCCGCTAAATCTTCTTTCTTAAACCCCAGATGACCTCCGGCTTTTGCTCCTTCTATGGCTATCGCATCAGGTAATCTGCCGAATTTATTTGCCCAAACCTTAAATGTAAGCTCCGCAGCACGTGCTGAAGAAATTTTAGGAACTATTTTCATTTTTGAGTTAATAAACTCATCGGTTGTTAAAGTTTTCGGTTTTTTCAAAAATAACCCGGCACCTACAAAGACAATATCCAGCCCCTCGTCTGAGGCAACTTTAAATAAGTCGTCAAAATCGGTTACGGCAAGCATTATATTTGCACCTATAATACCGTTAGGCGATAATTTTCTGGATTTTCTGATCTCTTCTCTGAAACCGTTCAGATTAGCATTTTTTGAATATTTCCCTTTGCTTTTATAGTTCATTCCTATTCCGGTTGCAGATATTACACCGATTCCGCCTTGTTCGGCAACAGCTGCCGAAAGTTTTGACAATGATACTCCCACTCCCATTCCGCCCTGAACTATCGGTATACGAACTTGTAAATCTCCTATTGTTAATGATTTCATTTTTTCAGTTTTAATTTTTTACAATATTACAACTGAAATATTTTGTTCTGAAATTTAAGGGATTATATTAAGGTCTTAGGGATATTTAATTTTTTCAGGGACGAACTCCATTAGTAACAAACTGATTTTGCAGTCGTTATGTTTTGACAGAAAAAAGACTCCGGGACGGAGTTGTGTTAAAATACAGATAAATTTCACAAAATTTCTTTTAATTTATTAATATAAGTACGGGAAACCGGAACCTTAAAATCTAAGTTTTTTAAAAAAAGGTTAATCCCTTGCGAATCTCCTTCTGCTTTTTCTATAAATTTTGTATTAATCAAAAATGTTCGATGACAACGAAAAATAAAATCGTAGTTATTCAGTAAGTCCTCAATATTTTTTAAGGTATTACGAATAAGGTGTTTTTTTGTTTTTCCTTTTTCGAGATAATAAATCTCTACGTAATTTCCGGCAGACTTAACGGAAATAATGCTTTTTACCGTTAATTTTATTGAGTCTTTTTTATTTTCGGATTCAAAAAAAAGTTCGTCTTCTTCCGAATTAAATTCGGATATTAATTTTCGATTCAGTTCCAGGGCATCATTCAAATTTAACTTAACAAGGCGATTTTGATTAAGAACAACTAAAACCGAAACTGCAAAAAAACTTATCAAAACTATTTTAACAATATCATATGGTTTTATTTCAAAAACAAAATTAAATCTGAAATACAAAAAATATCCGGCTGCGGTAAAAATAATAAGCCACATATTCCATAAAATTTCTTTAAAAACATTCCACTTTTTTACAGAAAAAATATTTCTCAGGTATGACGGCATAACAATCATATTAAAACTTAAACCTGCAAAAGTTATAAGACTTATAACAGAGGATACCGTAAGTTTTTCCTTAAGGTTAAACTCGTTAAAATTAAACGGTTCAAAAAAGAACAAAAAACCTCCCAATACAACACTTATGAAAAATATAATCTTAGCGTTATGAATCAAGTCATTATTAAAAGGATAGGGCTTTTTAAAAAATTCTAACATCTGTTTTTTTATTACCAATTTGCAATGTTATAATTTTATATGCAATAAAAAAATACTTTTATTTTCACGGTAATATTAACAATCCTTATTTTACGATGTTGTGTTTTATATTACTCGGTTTTTATCTTCAGCTAATAACTTTTCAAGGTAGTGAGACTCAATTCCGAATATTTTTTTAATTTCACTGATATTATTTAAGATATGCTTTGTATCTGTTTTTTCGGCATTTTTTTCTGCAACAATCATTATATTTTTAAGAGTGTGTTCGGTAGAAATAAATTCAAAAACTTTTGTTTTATATCCGACAGATTCAAGTATTAAAGCCCGCAAACCGTCAGTCAGGATAACGGCTTGCCGCTCTTTCAGTATTCCGTGTTTTAATATTGATGCCATTGAGTTTGTAACATTCATTTCTTTTCTTATCTGCTTTTGGCAGCACGGTGCAACCACGATAAATTGTGCTCCGGATTTTATACCTTTATAAAGAGCTTCATCTGTTGCTGTATCACAAGCATGCAAAGCAATGAAAATATCTGTATCCGAAAGTTCAGAATCAATAATTGTTCCTTGAATAAAATTCAAATTATCAAAACCTGCTTTTTCTGAAACCCTGTTACATTTATCAACCAACTCCTCTCTGAATTCAATCCCTGTAATTTTCGTGTCTTTTTTTAAGCTGTTTTTCAGATAATCATACAAAGCAAATGTCAGATATCCTTTTCCGGAGCCGGCATCAACAACTTTTAATCTGTCGGAGCGAATTTTTTTAATTACGGTATTCTCTATAATCTCCAAATATTTATTTATCTGACGATATTTATCGTGCATATTTTTTTTTATTACGCCCTCCGAAGTCGTAACACCTAATTCTTGTAACCAAAGATTGTTTTTTAATAAAATTCTTTTCTGCTTTTTTCTGTCGTGATTTAAGTTTAGAACAAGTTTTAGAACAGGTTCGCTTATTTTTATTTTAACTGAATTACTGTTTTTTGAACAGTAAAGCCTGACAATCTCATTTACCGTAAATAATTCCGCATTTTGAAACTCTGTTTTCAATAAATTGTCAATCTCCGCCAAAGCCTCTTCTGTTTTATAATTTTTGGTAATATCTTTCGTTTCATAATGAAAAATAAAGGACAAACGGAACCCCTTTTTAATTTTAACCGGCAAAATATCAACTTTATTTAAGTCTGATTTTTTGTTTCTTTTATTACTGATTATTTGTTTAACAAACTCATTGTCGTCAATTGCAGTTAACAGTTTGTCAAAAAAAATGCTTTTTTTATCGTTTATTTGCATAATCTTATTATTATGTTCAAATATAAAAATATCATTCATATATTTAATAAAAACTTTTTAAATTTGTCCGACAACTAATAAACTTATGAAAAGGATATTAATAATGCGACACGGAAAATCGGACTGGGGCACCGGTTCTCTGAGAGATTTTGAGAGGCCGCTAAATGAAAGAGGCAAAAAAGATGCTCCTAAAATTGGCATCGAATTGAAAAAAAGAAACTTAAAACCGGATTTAATTATATCGTCTCCTGCCGAACGAGCAAAAATGACAGCCGAAAAAGTGGCCGAATATTTGACTTACGAAAAAGAAATTAAGTGGGAAAAAGATTTTTATTTCGGGTATACAAGCGAAATTATTAAAACTCTTAAAAGTCTTGATGAGACAGAAAATACCGTTATGATTGTGGGGCATAACCCCACATGGTCGTCAATAACAGAAAAACTTTCCGGGAAATTTTTTGATATGAAAACTGCAAATGTGTGTATTCTGGAGTTTAACGGAAGCTGGAAAGATTTAGATGAAGGTAAATGTATCTTTAAAGATTATATTTCACCGAAAGAAATTTAAAACATAACATAATTTTATAATGAACAGAATAAATATAAGCTTAACGGTTCTCATATCCTTATTTTTTTTATATGCCTGTAAATCCGAAAAAAAAGAGACCGACAGTAAAAAAAATACCGATTCGGAAAATATAGTACCTAAAGAACAAAATATCCTGAATTTAACAATTGAAAAACCAAACAAAGACAAATATTTTTGGGGTGATAAAATAAACATAACTGCAGAAATAACCGACGGTTTTAACAAAGACACAGTAATATTATCCGTTAACGATAAAGATATTGCTTTTTTAACAAAAAACAATGCTTCTTTTGTCTGGAATACTCAAAATGCTCATACAGGACGAAATATTATTGAAATTGAATTGACGCGAGATAAGCAAAGATACAGAAAGCAAAAAGTTATTATTCTTTTTTCTGATATAAAGCCTGAAGAATTTACTTACAGAATAAAAAATATTTACAAGCACGATGTTAATGCTTATACACAAGGCTTGTTTTATCATAACGGTTATTTATACGAAGCAACCGGACTTAAAGGAGAATCGACCGTAAGAAAAGTTAAACTTGAAACAGGAGATATTGTGCAAAGCTTCGCTATTCCGAAAGATGTTTTCGGAGAAGGCATAACCTTGTACGACAATAAAATAATTCAGTTAAGCTGGGAAGCCGGCAGAGGTTTCGTTTACGATTTAAACACATTTAAACATCTTGACGAGTTTTTATACTCAGGTGAAGGCTGGGGACTTTGTTCCGACGGCAGACACTTATTTATGACAAACGGTTCACCGGAAGTTAAAGTTCTTGAACCCCAAACCTTCTCTGTTGTAAATACTTTTGAAGTTTACGATAATAAAGGTCCGGTAAAATACCTTAACGAACTTGAATATATAAACGGCAGCATTTATGCAAACATTTATCAATACGAAAAAATAGTAAAATTTGACCCGAAAACCGGAAAAGTCATTGCATATATTGATTTGTCTCATATCCTGCCTATGAATGACTACAAAACGGATACCGATGTTCTTAACGGAATTGCTTATGACAAGGAAAACGACCGCATATTTGTTACCGGAAAAAAATGGCCCAAACTATTTGAAATCGAATTGATAAAAAAGTAATCCCACTTAATTTTTCATATTAATAGATTCGTTATAACATTTTCTGCAAAGCGGTTCATAAACATCCTTTTCTCCGAGCAAAAATTGCCTATCACTGTCCGACAACCGATGAGAATATTGTGCCAAATTTCCGCACCGCATACAAATTGCATGTACTTTTGAAACATACTCGGCAATTGCCATTAGCCTGGGAATAGGACCAAACGGTTTTCCTGCAAAATCCATATCCAAACCGGCAACAATAACCCTTACCCCCCTATCGGCAAGCCTGTTACAAACCTCAACCAAAATATCACTAAAAAACTGAGCCTCATCAATACCTATAACTTCGTAATCATTCGCAAGTTCTAAAATTTCTTCTGCTTTAGATACAGGCACAGACTCTATTGATTTTGCATCGTGTGAAACAACCATCTCTTCAGAATATCGAGTGTCAACCTTAGGCTTAAAAATAATTATCTTTTGTTGTGCAATCTTTGCACGTTTCATTCTTCTTATCAGCTCTTCGGTTTTACCGGAAAACATAGAACCGGTTACAACTTCAATCCACCCGGCTGTTCTTACTTTTTCTTCTAAAAACATAATTCTAAATCTTTTTACTTCGATGCATTTTTTTAACTTTGACAAAAATATAAAAACAAATGAGGTCAGTTTTCATATTCCTGGGTTTATTTTTATTAAGTTTTCAACAAAGCAAATCTCAAAACACCGATTATGCCCGCGAAATTCTTAATACGATATGCTCCGAAAATTATCACGGAAGAGCTTACGCTGCAGGAGGTGCCGATAAAACTGCCGATTTTATTGCTAAAGAACTGAGAAAAATAAGACTTAAAAAATTCGGCAAGTCTTACTTTCAGCCTTTTACGATTAAAGTTAATACGCTTTACGGAAATAATACCGTAAATATAAACGGTAAATCATTAATTCCCGGTATTGACTACTTAATATCCGCATCTTCACCTTCATTAAAAGGAACTTTCAATATCGAAATAATTGATGCTGCACTGATTAACGAACCGTTAAAATTTAAAAAGTTTATTCGTTCTGATTTTTCCGATAAAGTTATATTAATTGATACTTTCGGGTTAAAACGCGAAAGCTTTAATGATGCCTATCAACTTATTACAGAAAGAAATATTTTAAAAGCAAAAGCCGTAATAAAAACCACCCGACGCAATTTAGTTTATGCTCCGTCACAAATACAAAAAAAGTTCCCTCTTATTATAATAAAAAAAGCAAAATTACCTAAAAACCCTAAAACCGTAACAATTAATATCGACAGCAAATATTATTCGAATTTTGAAACAAAAAATATTATAGCGTATATTAAAGGTAAGACCGACACAAGCATTGTCATTTCAGCACATTACGACCACCTCGGCACAATGGGAAAAAATGTATACTTCCCCGGTGCCAACGATAACGGCAGCGGAGTTTCTGCTTTGCTGGTTTTGGCAAAGCACTTTTCAAAACAAAAAAAATTAAAATACAATATTGTTTTTATGTTTTTCAGCGGTGAAGAACTCGGACTTCTCGGCTCATATTACTATTCTCAGCACCCTTTATTTCCGCTGAGGAATATTAAATTTCTTATTAACCTTGATATGGTAGGAAGCGGAGATAATGGAATTAAGGTTGTTAACGGCTCTGTATTCAAAGAAGAGTTTGACGAACTTTTGAAAATTAATGCGGAAAACAATTATATGCAGGCTGTAAAAATACGCGGGAAAGCTGCCAACAGCGACCATTATTTTTTCTTTGAAAACGATGTTCCCTCATTTTTTATCTATACAATAGGGGCATATAAAGAATATCACAATATTTTTGACACTCCCGAAAATTTACCTCTGAGCAAATTTAATGAATTAACGTATTTATTAACCGATTTTATAAATTATCTGCAAAATGATAAGAAACCTGATATTGAAGAATCGAACATATCGTCGTTTTAAACAGGATATTAAAATCAGCATTAACGACTTATATGATTTAATTGACCTTGCAAGGCTTACACCTTCACCTCGCAACAGACAATCATTAAAATTTTATTTGTCAAACGAAGAAAAGCAAAATGAAAAAATATTTAAAACATTAAGTTGGGCAGGAGCATTACCCGAATGGACAGGACCGTCCGAAGGCGAAAAACCGGCTGCATATATCATTATTCTCGGCGATAACTCAATCCTTCCGAAAGTGAAAAATTCTTATCATGATGTTGCGAGCGGTTTTGCGGCACAGTCAATTTTACTCGGTGCCGCTGAAAAAGGTTACGGAGCCTGTACCGTTGCCGCCGTACAAAGGCAAAAACTGAAAAAAGAACTGAACCTTCAGGAATATTTTGACATTTTACTTGTTTTGGCTCTCGGAGTTCCTGCTGAAACAGTTATAATGACAGAAATGCCTGCTGACGGAAATTATAACTATTGGCGAGACGAAAAACAAATTCACTATGTTCCGAAAAGAAGTTTAAAAGAAATAATTATTAATAACAATTCGGAAAAATGAGCAAAAAAAATATAGCCGTTCTTGCAGGAGGCAATTCTTCAGAATTTTTTATTTCCTTAAAATCGGCAGAAACAATTGCAAACGAGATTGATAAAGAAATATATAATGTTTATGTCGTTCAAATAAAAGGAAACGAATGGACATTAATAAATGACCTTAATTGCGGATTGATTATTCATAAAAACGATTTCAGCTTTACAGACAGAGGACAAAAAGAAAAATTTGACCTTATAATTTCAGCAATTCACGGAACACCGGGTGAAGACGGATTACTGCAGGCATATTTTGACATGCTTTCAATACCTTACATCGGAAGCGGTGTTTTAACATCATCGCTGACTTTTAACAAATATTATTGTAATACTTTTTTGAAAAATTTCAACATCGTAAACATTGCAAAGTCTGTGCTGTTACGAAAAGTATCAGGTTTCGACACAAAAAAAATCATCAATAAACTTGGATTACCCTGTTTTGTGAAACCTAATGCCGGAGGTTCAAGTTTCGGAATTACTAAAATTAAAAAAGAAAAAGACTTAACACAGGCAATTGAAAAAGCCTTTAAAGAAAGCAATGAAGTAATTATCGAAGAATTTATTGAAGGTAACGAGATTCAATGCGGTATGTTCAAAACAAAAGAAAAAGAATACAAACTGCCTTTAGTGGAAATAGTTCCGGAAACAGAGTTTTTCGACTATAAAGCAAAATACGAAGGCTTGTCAAAAGAAATTATTCCCGCAAGAATATCAGACGAGCTGACGAATAAATGCCAATCGGTAACTTCAAAACTATACGACACTCTTAACTGTAAAGGAATTGTTCGTATGGATTTTATTTTAAAGAACGGAGAATTTTGGTTTCTTGAAGCAAATACAATTCCCGGAATGACAAAAGAAAGCCTTGTCCCGCAAATGATAAAAAAAGCAGGAATGACAATTAAAGAAGTTATGACATTACTTATCGAAGATAAATTAAGTTAAATATTTCTTTATTTATTCTAACTTTGTCGAATATTAAGCAAGACTATGAATTTGGAAAAACTATATGCAAAAGCATTAAACAAAGAGTTTTTAACCCTTGAAGAAGGACTGTTTTTATACGAAAACTCCCCGACTTCCGATTTAATATTTATCGGAAATGAAATCAGAAAAAAAAATCAACCTCAAGAAAACCTAAATAAAGTCGGATGGATTATTGACAGAAACGTTAATATCACTAACGTTTGTATAGCACAATGCGAATTTTGTAATTTTTACCGCAAGCCTAATGCCGCTGACACTTACGTTACCACACTCGAAGAATATGACGAAAAAATAAAAGTTCTGAAAAAACTAGGAGGCAACCAACTTCTTATGCAGGGAGGACTGCACCCTAAATTAGACCTCGAATACTACAAAAAACTTTTTTCCGATATTAAAAAAATACATCCCGATATTAAACTGCATGCTCTGGGACCTGCTGAAATTCATCATATTGCACGCATTTCAAAAACTAATTACAGAGAAGTCCTTATACAACTTACCGAAGCCGGTCTTGACAGTCTTCCCGGCGCAGGTGCCGAAATTCTCGTTGACCGTGTCCGAAAAACCGTTTCTCGCGGAAAATGCACATCTCAGCAATGGCTTGACGTTATGCGCGAAGCTCATAAATTAAACATCATAACATCGGCAACTATGATGTTCGGACACATAGAAACACACAGAGAGCGAATAGAGCATTTTATTAAATTAAGAGAAGTGCAAGCCGAAAAACCTGATTATTCTGAGGGCTTTACCACATTCATACCATGGCCTTTTCAAGACGAAAATACCGAACTAAACAAAAAATCAGGTATAGAAAATACCGTAACTGCCGATGAATATCTGCGAACATTTGCAACGGCAAGAATTATGATACCCAACATAAAAAATATGCAGGCTTCATGGCTTACCGTCGGAAAAACAACCGGCCAACTGACACTTCACGGCGGAGCAAACGATTTCGGTTCAATTATGATTGAAGAAAATGTAGTATCTGTTGCCGGAGCAGACCACAGCTTTAACGCCGACCAAATACAAGCTGCAATAAAAGAAGCAGGATTTATTCCGGTATTCAGAAATCAGGCTTACGAATATACAGAAAACCCTAATATAAATCTGGCAATATGAACAAGTTAGTTTTAAAAATGAAATATCCGGGCAAACGTTGGTCGGATTATTTACCGGAAATTTTCGGAAATGAAGTTGCTGGAAAATTAAAAATTGAAACTAATGCTACTGCAAACACTAACACTGCAAGCATTATTCTCTGCGAATTTAAAAACGAAAAAAACATAATTGAAAAAATTACAAATAATGAAAATATTCTCTCAGCCTTTCTTGTAAAAGATAATAAAGTCTGTAAAATATTTAAGTAATTGTATTCCCGTAAATGCTGCCCGAAGATTTGAAATATAAAATTGCAATAAGCAAAATTCCCGGTTTAGGACCTGTTAATATAAAAAACTTAATTTCATATTGCGGGAGCGTCAAAAACATTTTTGAGACAGATAAGAACAAACTGTTAAAAATTCCCGGTATCGGTAAAAAAACCGCTGACAGCATTTTAAAAAATAAACATTTACTAAACAAAGCCGAATCAGAAATAGATTTTATCGAAAAAAATGAAATTTATACCCATTTCTACCTTGAGGAAAATTATTCTTTTTTGCTGAAACAATGTGCCGATGCTCCGATTATTTATTTTCAAAAAGGAAATATTAATTTCCAAAACAGAAAAATTATCAGCATAGTAGGAACACGAAATGCCACACAAAAAGGTAAGGCTGTTTGTGAAAATTTAATAAAAGAGCTTGCCGAATCCGGACATAACCCAATAATTGTAAGCGGGTTAGCATACGGCATTGACATCTGTGCACATAAAGCCGCTTTAAAATACAATTTAGAAACAGTTTCTGTGTTAGCACACGGACTTGACAAAATTTATCCTGCAGCACATAAAAAAACAGCCGCCGAAATAATAAAGCAGGGTGCAATTATTACAGAATTTACAAGAGATGCAACCTTTGACAGACAAAACTTCTTAAAACGTAACCGTATAATAGCAGGACTTTCTGATGCAACAGTAATTATTGAATCGGCAGAAAAAGGAGGCTCTTTGGTTACTGCCGACATAGCAAACTCATACAACAGAGATGTATTTGCCGTTCCGGGAAGGCTTACCGATAAATTTTCGGAAGGAACAAACAAGCTCATAAAAACACACAAAGCATTTTTACTGCAATCTGCAAAAGATATTGAATACATTCTGAATTGGGAACAAAATATTAAACCTAAACAAAAAGTCTTATTTGTTGAGTTCTCTGAAGATGAAAAAAGAATAGCCGCAATTCTGCAAAAAAACGGAAAAGCAACAATTGATTATATTTGCAAAAAAACAAGGTTTAATTCGGCAAAAGTATCTTCTTTACTCCTCGAAATGGAATTTAAAGATGCCGTAAAATGCCTGCCCGGAAAAGTCTTTGAAATAAACGAACACGTTAATTATTAAATAAATATATGAAGCTGTCTGTTGTAATAATAACTTTTAACGAAGAAAAAAACATAGAAAGATGTCTTATCTCCGTAAAAGAAGTTGCTGATGAAATTATTGTATTAGACTCTTTTTCAACAGATAATACAGAGGATATTTGCAAAAAGCATAACGTAAAATTCTTTCAGCACAAATTTGACGGACACATTCAACAAAAAAACAGAGCCGTCAATTTAGCCGAAAACGATTATGTCCTGTCTCTTGATGCTGACGAAGCACTGTCTCATACCCTTTCTGAAGAAATAGAAAAAATAAAGGAAAAATGTTCGGCAGATGCATATTTTTTCAATCGACTGAATTTTTTTTGCGGTAAACCTGTAAAATACGGAGGATGGTATCCGGACAAGAAAATTCGTTTATGGAATAAAAATAAAGGAGAATGGGGGGGAATAAATCCGCACGATACAGTAATTTTGAAAAAAAATGCAACAAAAAATTATTTAAACGGAAACCTCCTGCATTATTCCTATAACTCAATTGACGAATATTTAACTCAGGCAAACAAATTCAGCTCAATAAGTGCAAAAGAACTTGTAAGGCAAAATAAAAAGTTTTTATATGCAAAAGCCGTATTAAGACCTTTGTATAAATTTTTCAGAAATTATTTTTTAAAAATGGGCTTTATAGGCGGCTATACCGGCTTTATGATTTCTGTCATAAATGCATTTGAAACTTTTATGAAATACTCAAAAGCAATATATTATAATAAAAAACAAATGCCGGAATAAATAAAAAAACTCTATTTCAGCCTGAATTTTACGACAGCCCAGCCGTCTTTTTCCCGAACTGCATCAAACTTCAACCCGGCTTTCTCTCCCGCCTCTATAACATCCTCATACTCATTAAAATAAAAACCGCTTGTAAGCAAAATACCGTTGTCATTAAGCGATTTTACCAGCAAAGGCATATCTGCCGTTACAATATTTTTCCAAATATTTTCATAAATTATGTCAAAAGTCTCACCTTTAATATCTGACATTGTCCCCGGTCTTACTTCAATATCCGGAGTTTTGTTTACCCTGATATTTTCTTGTGTGTTTTTAACCGCTTTAACATCGTTATCAACAGCAACCGTAAACCCGGAACCTCGCATTTTACTTAATATTGCCAGAATTCCGGTTCCTGTCCCCATATCCAAAACTCTTTTATTTTGCAAGTCTGTCTTTAATATTTCATCAATAAGCATATAAGTTGTAGCATGATATCCCGTTCCGAAAGCTGTTTTAGGATCAATCACTATCTCTTTCTTAATATTTTTAAATTTCGGATGAAATGAAGCTCTTACAACGAGTTTATCTCCAAAAATAATCGGTTCAAAATAATTTTCTGTCCACTTTTTATTCCAGTCTTCATCTTTAATTTTCTTAACAGAATATTTTACACTAAAACCTTCAAACTTTTTATCAAAATCTAACAACTCCTTATTTTTAAAATCAGTCTCGGGCATATAAGCATTTATACCGCCGTCGGTTTCCATGAAACTATCAAAACCTGTATCGATAAGAAGTGCCGTTAAAACATCTCTGTGTTTTTGCAAATTAGGACTAAGTTCGCATATTAATTCAATATAGTCAAGATTGTCTTTCATTTATTTTTTTGATTACTCTTGTTTGAAAACGGACTGAATTTATCAAACCATATTTTCCATAAAATAAAGATAACACCCCATGCAACTATCTTAAAAACAAGATGGTGATTAACTTCACTGTATTCCGGACAACAATATGCCGTAATTGCCAGGCCCGAAATTCTCAAAATATTAACAAATGTTATAATTGCCAAGCCCATAGGAATATACCAAATTTTATGTTTCCAACTTCCGGGAAATACAGCTATTAAGCCCGCATACGCAAGCATAACATTACGTCCCATACAACCCCGGTCTAAATAAACACCGTGAGCTTTCAGTCCGTCAATTATTCTTATTGTTTTGCCGTATGTAACAACCTCAAATCCTAACAACTCTGTAAAAATTTCAGAAAAAAACAATAACATACGCGCAAAATAATTTAGGGCGGTTACATAATATTCGTCAATTGTTTCGTTTTCTCTTAAAACTCCGTAAAAAAACCAAGTTATAAAAAAAAGAACAATTCCGCCTACAAGAAAGCGAACCCAGTATTTATTAATATTATCTTTCAATTATTCAGTAAAAAACGTAAATATTATTGCAAACAAAAATAAAAATAATCAAATTTCAAAAAATCGCCTTAATTTTGAGTTTTGTAAAATTATAATAAAATCAAGTTTATAATGAAAAATCTGAAATTTATTTTATCATCTGCACTTATCTTATATGCATGCACGGGAATTTCACAAGAATATAAAACATTCCTCAGAGAAGATAAAACAAAAATAAGCGAAGGTGTCTTTAAAGACGGCAAAGAAGAAGGAATCTGGAAATTCTGGGACAAAAAAGGAAACCTTGTAAGAGAAACAGAATATCATAAAGGAATTGCAAACGGCAGAGTTACATACTTTTATGACAACGGAAACAAGCTAAACGAGGGATATGTAGAAAACGGAACAAAAAACGGAAAATACACAGAATGGTTCAGAGGCGGCACATTAAAAACAGAAGGAAAATATTCTCTCGGGCATAAAGACAGTATATGGAACGAGTATTACATAAACGGCAAACTGAAGGCAAAAAAACTTTACAAAAAAGGAAAAGAGTTTTTACAATTATACTTAACAGCAAAAGGAGATACCCTCATTAAAAACGGAAGCGGAAAGCTTATTTCATACTTCCCCGACGGAACAATAAAAGCAGAAGGAAGATATACCGAAGGATTAAAAGACTCAACTTGGACGACATATTATTCAAATCAAAACACAGAATCTCGGGGAACATATAACAAAGGAATAAAAACAGGTCATTGGCTGACATACTACCGAAACGGAAACATTGAAAGCGAGATGAACTACGAAAACGGTTTTAACAAAAAATATTATGAAAACGGACAGCTTTCAATGTCGGGAAAAATATTAAACGGAAAAAAAGACAGTGTCTGGACATATTGGTATAAAAACGGAAAAATTAAAAGAACAGGAAATTTCTCTAAGGGAAAAAAAGAAGGCTTACATATTTCTTGGTACAGAAACGGAAAAAAAGAAGCAGAAATTAATTTCAAAAATGATAAAAAACACGGAAAAGCCAAATGGTATCTTCCCGACGGAAAACCCGACATTTTCGGAAACTTCAAAAACGGAATACAAGACGGAATATGGACATATTGGCAAACTAATTTCATAAACGGAGACTCAATAACCATTAAAGGAAACGAGGGACCTTACAAAAACGGAAAAGCAGAAGGAATCTGGACATATTGGTACCCTGACGGCTCCGTATGGAAAAAAGGTCTTTTTAAAAATGATAAAAAAGAAGGGAAATGGTTTGTTTATTACGAAAACGGGAAGATATTTCATGAAGGTAAATTTGAAAACGGGAAAGAACAAGGACTGTGGACTTCATATTACGAAAACGGAAAAAAAGAAATGTCCGGGTGGTTTAATAATGCCTTAACCGACAGTATATGGACAGCCTGGTATCCCGACGGAAATTTAAAATACAAAATAAAATATAATAACGGAGTAAAAAACGGAGATGCTGTTTATTTTAACCGAAACGGGGTCAAAACATTACACGAAACCTATAAAAACGGTATCCTTAACGGAAAATACGAAACATTTTTTGAAAATAAGCAACTAAGCCAAAAAGGAGAATATTTAAACGGCAGCAAAAACGGTAAATGGACAGAATTTAATTCATACGGAAAAAAAATAAGAGAAGAATATTATCTTAAAGGAAAAAGAAACGGTAAATCTAAAATTTGGTATCCCGACGGTAAATTAAAAAAAGAAGCAGAATATAAAAACGGAATGCTGAACGGCACGATTTCTGAATACGATAAAACCGGAAAATTAATATACAAAGCAAAATTTAAAAATAATATCATTATAAAAACAATAAAACCCCGCTCTTAACTTTGATTTTTTGTTAATTGCCGAATTATTGTATTTTTGGGCTTTTATCTTATGACTTTTTAATGGAACAACTATTTAATTTAATAGATGCAGCTT